>QIGP01000026.1 GCA_003228965.1 Gammaproteobacteria bacterium | reverse complement strand
ATTCGGCCTCATTGCATTTAAAACGTGAAGAGCCGTTCGCGTATCGGTTCGGACCTCGTGAAACGTAGCGCAAGCTCCTGTTATGAATGGTGATTTGTGGTTATTTGCCTACGGTTCGTTGCTGTGGGAACCCGGCGTTGAGTTCGACCTAAGCTACACGGGCAGGGTTACCGGCTGGTCCAGACGCTTTTGGCAAGGGTCTCCCGATCACCGGGGCACGCCTGAAAAACCTGGGCGTGTGGTGACACTTGTGCCCGAGCCAGGCCGGCAAGTGACCGGCCGGGTTTACAGGCTTCAGGGAGCAAACCACGCCGACACGCTGGACTATCTCGATCACCGGGAAAGCGGGGGATACCTGCGTTGTTGGGTAAATGTTGAGCGAGTTGACATAACGCCCGTGCGTGCTCTGACCTATGTCGCGCTTCCTGGAAACCCTTACTACCTGGGGCCTGCATCAAACTGTGAGATACAGTCACATATATCGGGTTCCATAGGCCCAAGTGGCAAAAATATCGATTACTATCAAGAGCTTATTTCCTCTCTTCGACGCCTTGAACTGACATCGTCTGAACTTTCCGACGTGTCCTTCTAGCGTTTTTCAACGCTTCTGACACATCAAGCGCAACGGGTGCGCTGAAACACCTGTTTTCACACGTGTTATCGGGAAATACCGGAGATTTGTGCACTAAATCACAGCAGTTTCCCCGCTCGAGCGATACGATTTTGCGTATTAAATAGGCACGCATTGTGCTCGAGAGGTTTATCGTTTGAAAGATTTGCGCATCAAAGCCATTGTTATTGCGTTGACCGTTCTTGGGTTAGCGCAGTTAGTCGTGCTTGGATTTAATGTCCAACAACGGCAGGGCGACATCATGGCGGCCAACGCCGCACAAGTTGAATTGGCTGCGCGTCTGGCAGGCGAGGCCTATGTCACGATGCGCACACAAAACGCTCAATTGGCCCAAAGACTTGTTACAGACGCGGAAATCGCCAAGCAAAGTTTTCGCGGATCTATCCAGGACGTAGAGCGTCGTATTACTGTGCTTGCCCCACTTGCCGACAACGAGTTCGTAGGCATTTTGGATTCTAGTAACCTCGTACAGTCATTTGTTACCGCGCCAAGCTCTATTCTCAACGCTGATCAGATAAAAGCTGCACTTGCACAGCAAGAGTCTTTGGCGAGCGCAAGGCTAGTGAGCACCGAAACCAACGTCATCAGTATTAGCGTTGCTGATTTCGTAGAGAGCAAGTCAACGTTTTACCTGGTTACAGGTTTTGCGGCAGGTTCAGCACTGACTCGACGTCTGGATAAAGCGGTTGGTGGCGAAGTTGCGGTAACCGTGTTATCACCTGGTGATAGTGCGCAAGAAGGTGCCATTGCATTGGCCCTGGACGGATCAAATGGCTCAACACTAAACGTTCAACTTAGCGTTAAAGGCAACAAGTTGGACATTACTGATTTCACGCTTCAAAAATCTATAGCGCAGACGATTGTCGTTCTGAGTTTGGCGGCGCTGGTTTGCTCGCTGCTGTTCACACGGTTATTCACGCGCTATATAGATCAGCCTATCGTTGCCATTCGTCGTGCTATTCGCACTATTAAAGAAGGGCGTGTTCAAGAGCCCGTGCGGCGCAATGTAGAGGCACCGTTCCACAATATCGCGCACGATCTTGAGTCAATGCGAGAAGCTATTTGCGACCGTGAAAACCGCATCATGCACCACGCGGAGTACGACACCCTGACCGGCCTTACCAATCGATCGGTCATTTCTGAAAAACTTAAACTGGCCATGTCGCGTGCTCAACGCAACGGCACCGTCATTTCAGCTTTAGCCATCGACTTGTCTCGCTTTAGCGAAATTAATGGTTCTATGGGACACGAGGTGGGCGACGAGGTACTTAAGGAAATTGCCCGCCGACTGGCGAGTAACGCGCGCATAACAGACACCGTAGCGCGCGTTGGTGGTGACGAGTTCTTTGTTATCCTCGAAGACAACGATATTAAACTTGCTCAATCTCTGGCCAAGTTTACGGTGTCGAGCCTGACCTCAGCCATCCACGTTAACGGTAGCGAAATTAAACTCAACATTCGTGCGGGCGTCGCGTTTTTCCCGCAACACTGCGACAGTGCCGAAGCGCTGCGTCGCATGGCCAATATTGGTCTGTACACCGCCAAGGAGCACGGCAAGTCACTGGTTATTTATGAACCTGGTCAGGACGAGAAACATTTACGCGAGTTGGCCATCATTCACGACCTGCCGAACGCGATCAAGAACAACGAGCTCTACCTTCAATACCAGCCGAAAATTGACATGGAAACTCAGCAAGTCAAACAGGTTGAGGCGCTCGTTCGTTGGCGTCACCCGCAGCTGGGCTTTATTCCGCCAGACGAATTTATCGCACTGCTTGAAAAATCGGGCATGATCAATCGACTGACCTATTGGGTGTTTCGAGAAGCCATTCGCCAGGCACGCACCTGGATGGACGCTGGCTACGATTTAGCCATTGCGGTCAATATCTCGGCCAACGACTTGTCTGACGAAAAACTCGCGAGCAGGCTGAAGCTGTTGCTTCATCACTATTTGGTCGATGCAGCCAAGATCACGATCGAAGTTACCGAGAGCGCCGTGATCAAAGATCCGGAAAATTCAGTTAAGGTCCTCAACGAGCTTCGTACGGCAGGCGTATGCTGTTCACTTGACGATTTCGGTACTGGCCAGACATCACTTGCTCTGCTCAAGCAGCTACCCATTAGCGAAATCAAAATTGATAAGTCGTTTGTGCAAAACCTGCGAGCTGACAGCGGCGACGCGATCATCGTAAAATCGATCATCGATCTTGGTCACAACATGGGACTTCACGTTGTAGCCGAGGGTGTTGAGAGCAATTACTGCTGGAATCTGCTGAACTCGTACGGCTGTAATCTCGTTCAAGGCTATCTGGTTAGTGCTCCTTTGACCGCCGACGAGTTGACCGAGTGGCATTTGCGACTGCAGGACCGGCACATGAACAAACTGGATCTGAGTTTCGTTCACGACATGACCGCATAGAGTGATTGTATCCTGCGTTGATTAACGTATGATTTCGAGATAATCATCGCATTATCGGACCCTTATGAATCAGCTGACGCTGTGGTTTCGCCGCCAGTTCGACAACCCCCAAGTTGTTTTTCTCGTTCTTGCTCTATTAGGGCTCGGCGCACTTGTTTTCTTCTTTGGCGCCTATCTCGGTCCTGTGTTTGCGGCCGTCGTCATTGCGTACCTGATGCAAGGCTTTGTGAATAAACTTGAGAAGCTAGGCTGCAATCATTTACTGGCCACGCTGTTTGCTTTTGTGTTGTTTCTGCTGGTTGTTTTCGTTATCGTTTTCGGCTTGTTTCCGAGCCTGGCTCGACAGGCCTCTCAGCTGATAAAGCAAACGCCGGTTATTCTTAATTCGGCTCAAGAGCTGATTATTCAGCTGCAAGGTAAATATCCCGAATACGTTACCGAAGAGCAGATCTCCGGTGTCATGACCAATTTAGGCGCAGCCCTCATAGAAGGCGGGCAAGGCATAGTCGGTTTCTCGTTAACCTCCATAGTGACGTTTTTCGAAGTCATGCTGTACTTTGTGCTCGTGCCATTGCTGGTGTTTTTCATGATTCGCGATCGCGAGAAAATCATGAACTGGTTTAGCCTCTTACTTCCTGAAAATCACGAACTCGCGGGCAAGGTCTGGATCGAGGTTAACGACCAAATTGGCAACTACATCCGCGGTAAAGTATGGGAAATATTCATCGTGGGCGGCGCGGCTTATCTGGTGTTTAGATTTCTGGGGCTGGAATACGCCGAATTGCTTGCGGTTCTGACCGGCGTATCTGTACTGATTCCCTACATCGGCGCGGCTGCGGTCACGGTACCGGTGTGCGCCGTTGCGTTCTTTCAATTCGGCTGGGGCGCCGATCTTGCCAAGGTGTTTATTGCGTACGGAGTGCTTCAGGGGTTAGACGGCAACGTGCTGGTACCTTTCTTGTTTAGTGAAGTGGTTGACCTGCATCCCGTCGCCATTATCGTCGCCATCCTGTTTTTCGGCGGCATCTGGGGATTCTGGGGCCTGTTTTTTGCCATCCCGTTTGCCACCGTTGTACAGGCCATTTTACGCGCCTGGCCAAGAGAGCACGAGCCCTTGGTCAGTTCCGATGAGGCAGTAGAAATTGCTGAAACTTAAACTTATCCGTACCCATCACATGGCCTTGTCAGACGTATCTACTTACGGTCAGTTTAGACCAATTTGTACATGATGTTTTCGGAGGCCTGGCTAAATGACAGCGTCCAACAATAAAGATGAGCCTACCGGCCCCCACGCGCCACCGTCGCATACAGATGATGAAAACACGCACCCATGGTCAGAACTGTTGCAGGCGCTCAAGCACCCGCAGTTTCAGGTAGCTTTTCTATACTTTTATTGTCTGCTGTTTGCGTACTATTTGTTGCGACCTGTGCGCGAAGAAGTCGGGATACTTCAGGGAGTCGATAAGCTCCAGTGGCTGTGGACAGGCACCTTTGTTGTCATGCTGCTTATTGTGCCTCTGTTCGGTTGGCTCAAGAATATACTTCGCCGTAAAACGTTAGTGCTCTCAATTTATCTGTTTTTCGCGTCGAATCTTTTACTCTTCTACGTGATGTTTGCCGAGGCGCTCATGTCGCCTTGGGTGGCGCGAACGTTTTTCATTTGGCTCAGCGTATTTAACATGTTTGCCGTGTCTGTGTTTTGGAGCCTGATGGCGGACGTGTATCCACTTAAGAAGGCGCGCTCTTTGTTCGCACCTGTCGCGGCAGCAGGAAGCCTGGGCGGAATTTCTGGTAGCTGGGTGACGGGGCAATTTGTTACCGAAATCGGTATTCGTAGTTTGTTGATGTTGGCCGCAGTCTTGCTGGTAGTTGTCGCCGTGTGCGCGGCCAGGCTGCTACGCTACGGCGATGATCGGCGTGCGCTCAATGCAGAGATATCAAACCGTGAATCTATAACGGATGTAGAAGAAAGGCAGGGCGGAATTCTTGCGGGCGTAACAGCTCTTGGAAGTTCTCCCTATCTTTCCAAGATCGCTGTCATTTCTTTGCTATACACCCTTATTGCGTCGATGCTGTATTTTATTCAGCAAAATCTGGTTGCAGAATTTCTAAGCGATTCCCTTTTGCGTACCCAGTTTTTTGCCCGTATCAATCTGTTTATCAACATTGCCGCTTTAGTGTTTCAGTTTTTCGTCACTAGCTGGTTGGTTCGTCGATTCGGCGTAAGTGGAACGTACACTGGAACTATTGCGGCCGTGGTTGTAGGTGTCGTGATACTCGGTATTTGGCCTGCTGTGCTCACCATTGCCGTGGCTCAGATAGTGCTCAGGGCGAGTCAATTTGGAACCATGAAGCCTTGCTACGACATGCTGTTTAGCGCTGTTAGCCGAGAGAAAAAATATAAGAGTAAGAACTTCATAGATACTTCTGTCGTACGCGGAGGAGACTTGATTGGTGGGTGGTCATTCACGGCGCTTAAGTTTTTCGGTTTAAGCATTGGGGGCATAACAGCCGTGACGGTCGCTCTGTTAATTGCGCTTGCCGCAGTGGCAATCAACGTCGGACGAGAGTTTGATCGGCGTTCCGAATTAGCAACCGAAGGTGAGGCCCTGACTCGGTCGTAGTTCCATGCCGTCCTGTTTCATGGGTCAATGAGTGGTACCGATTCCGAAAAACAGACTAATTTTGTTCGCCAATTGCTGAGCGAGTGATCGATCGTCGGCCAGCGTCTGGTCGTGATTGTTCGCATTTTGACGGGCGTTCATGGCCACTATTCGTGCAGCCATCATGTTCCCGAGTTCCTGAGCTATTTCTGGCCGTGCTCGCAAAATCGGCTCGAGGTCTTCACGATGTATTGATAAGGCATGCACGTCGGTTTCCGCGGTCACTGAAGCACGTCTGGGCGCTCCTGTAAGTACAGACATTTCTCCAAGAGCCTGTCCTGGTTCGATCTTACCCACCATTTGTGACTCCCCGTTTGTGCCGGTGCGAACGTTGGCAATGCCTTCCACAACCAGGTAGAGGCTGTCGCCATCTTCTCCTTCGTTGAAAATTATGGTCCCTTTTGGAAAGTCGTGCGGTTTAGCCACTTCGGCGAGTTGTTCCAGTTCGTGCTGCTGCAACGGCTCGAGCCAGTCGATTCGGGAGAGCAGTCGTTTGGCATCGATGCGACGCTCCTGGCGAGCTCTTCGGTCGCGTGTGATTAGAATTTCCTGTTGCTGGTACGGAATAGGTATACCAGCCTGGCTCAGGTACTTGAGAACGTTGGCCGCAAGCTTATGCCGAAGGCCGACTTTCAACGCCAAATCATCAATCCAGAATCGAATCTGATATTCGACGCCACGCTCCGTGAAGTTTTGAATACGTACGTTGTGGTCGGCTCCGGGTACAAGTCCGGTAGTTGCGCTAATTGCCGACTGCAAAATGTTTTCAATGCGTGCGGGATCGGCCGTGTAGTTCAGTGTAATGTCCAGGGACTCGCGGTAGCTGCGTTTCGGCAGGCTGTAGTTTACAAACTGGCGGGCCGCGAAGTTGTTGTTCGGAACAATCACAGTGCGTTGCGATTGTGTTACAAGCCGAGTAGAGCGCCAATTGAGTTCGGTGACTTTGCCAACGAGACCCGGCTCAAGTTCAATCCAGTCCCCAATGGAGTAAGGTCGCTCAAAATTAATGGCCAGACCGGAAAAGAAGTCGGCAATCATGTCGCGTATGGCCAGGCCGATAATCAACGTGACAAGGCCCGAAGTAGCCATGAGCGCGCCAACCGGCCTTTCCAGCACGTAGTGAACCGACGTGAATCCGGCCAAAATAAAGACGCATGCATAGATGCAGTTAACAAGAATGTCTGGTGCGTCCTGACCGGTGCGGCGGCGACTGTACGGGTTCAGAAAAAGGGCGAGTATTGAGCGGCTGAGCAGGATGGCGCCAGCCGTCCAAAGAGCCATCCCAAAGACTTTGGCTACGATGGACGAGTCGAGGTTAATGCCTAGTAGAGCAATCTGCTGACTGAGCAGGTTGGCGTTGTCGCGTATGAAAAACAGGCCCACAACCATAAACGTTGGGGCAAGCAGGTAGTTCGATTTGTTTTGGTCTTTGTTAGCCATGATTTCACGTAGTTTCGGCGTGGCAAGCAGGTGCCCGCGGATCAGATCAAAACATTACGTCAAATGGTTATAGTGCGGTGTGAGTAGGCTCACAGTTCCCGTGTTCGTTCGTGAAATTATGTAAAGCCAGTCAATTTTTTATGTGGTGGCGACGCCAGAACCTGTGTGGGTAGTGGGACTAAATTACTGGTGTTGAAGTCATGTGGAGACTTTGCCCATGCCGGCTTGTGGTTAGGCGGTCAGTTGAGGGTCGCTTGGAACTGTCTATTGAAACACCGCGTACTCGGGATAAAAACTCTTGCCCATGCGCCTACAGTAGTCGGTGAGCACGTGTTGCTCCAATGCGAAATCTTTCATTGGGTTCGGAAAGGGCGTGTGCAAGAGATTGGCCACAAAAGAAAAAGCGACGGCGTCTACTGAAGTTGGTGAGTTACAAAGGAGATACTTTTGATCGCCAATGAGGTCGACCAGGGCTTGTATATCGCGAACTCCGATGTGGTAAATCTCCTCAGGCTTGTGCAGTTCAATGCCTTGTCCTGCGAGAGATTTAACGACGCCTTTGCGGACTATGTTGGGTAAGAAGCTGCGTACGATTGGAGGCAGGTCGCCAAACCACGTGTTTTTGATTTCTGGCCAGTTGGTGTCGTCTGCCCATCGACTATAGACCAAAGCAAAATAGAGTCGTTCTTCCAAAGCCCCGGTAACCAGGCGAGCAATTGCGGCTTTTTCACTGCTCAAATCGCGATCAAGTTGCACGTTGTAAGTTTTTTCAAGGTATTCCACAATAAAGCTGGAGTCGGCGATTGTCTCGCCTTTGTCGACTATGTACGGAAGCTTTGTTTTTGGGGCTTTGCGCGGGTCTTTGATAAATTGCATGGCGTAAGGGATTTTGGCCATACGCAAGTACGTTTCTACTTTCATGCAAAAGGGGCTGACATTGGGTAGCCCGTATTTAGGTTCGTATTGAAAAAGCTTGAGCATGTGAATCCCCTCGTTTTGCGCCATTTTTCTTCAGGCCCGGCGTATCCTTTTCACTCCGGCGACGTACTGTTCGTCAATCCTGTTTGTACTTGCCATAAAGAGCGGTACAGTCCAGCACGCTGAATTAGGTCGTTATGAGTACCGGCATCGATAATATTACCCTGATCCATGACATAAATGCAGTGCGCGTGGACAATGGTTGACAGTCTGTGGGCAACGATCAATGTAGTTCGGTCTTTGGATATGGCTTGTAGCGAACGCTGAATAGCGGCCTCGGTTTCGTTGTCCACGGCGGACGTTGCTTCGTCCAGTATCAGGATAGGCGCGTCTTTATATAAAGCCCGGGCAATCGCCAGTCGTTGGCGCTGTCCACCTGACAGTAGTTGGCCTCGTTCTCCTACGGGTGTATCCATGCCTTCGGGCATTCGTTCTATAAATTCCAGAGCGCCTGCGGTGCGGGCCGCGTGCTCAAGTTTGGTGGGGTCTGCGGTTGCAACGCCGTAAGCGATATTGTCGGCAATGGTTCCCGGGAACAAGTAGCTGTCCTGAGCGACTAGCCCAATATGACGACGCAAGCTGTCGAGTTTGATGCCCTTGATGTCTTGGCCATCAAAATGAATAGAACCGGAATCGGGATGATAGAAGCGTAGTAGGAGTTTCACCAGCGTACTCTTGCCAGAGCCGGTTGGTCCTACAAAGGCAACGGTAGTACCAGCGGCAACGTCGAGGCTCAAGTTTTGAAGTACTGGAAGGTCGGGGCGATACGCGAAGTTTACGTTCTTAAATTGTACTTGGCCGTGCACGTGGTGTTGTGAGTCACCAATAGTGATGGCGTCTTCCTGGTCGCGTATCGGGGTCTCAATATTGATCAGGCCAAGAATTCGATTGGACGAGGCCATAGCGCGCTCAAACAGATCAACCACCTCGGCAAGCCCGGTTAGGGGCCATAGAAGACGCTGCGTCAGATAGACCAGAGCGCCGTAGCTACCCACCTGTAACGAGCCATTGAGCGCCATCCATCCGCCGAGTAAAAATGTGGCCAGGAAACCCGCCAGAACGGCCATCCGGATAATTGGTATGAACGCTGAACTTACTCGAATCGCACGCCGATTGGCTAAAACGTATTCCAGGCTGTCTTGATTCAAGTTGTCGCTTTCAAACTTTTCAGTGGTAAAGCTCTTGATTGTTTGAATGCCAGCCAGGTTGGCTTCGAGTCGCGCGCTGAGGTGGCCGACACGTTCTCGTACATTGGCATAGAGCGGTTGGGCCCGACGTTGAAAGAAGAACGCTCCGAGAATTATGATCGGAATTGGGCTAAATGCAATGACGGCAATTCTTGGCGACAGTACGAAAAAAATTGCACCGACAATAAGCACGGCTGTCAATATTTGAATCAGACTGTTCGCGCCGCCATTGAAAAAGCGCTCCAGCTGATTTACATCGTCATTGAGTATCGACACCAGGTTGCCGGTTGAGCTTTGGTCGTAGTACTGAAGGTCCAGGTGCTGGACGTGGTTGTACGCATCGAGGCGCAGGTGATGTTGTAAATCTTGGGCGAGGTTTCGCCACAACACCAGATAGAGGTATTCAAACAGCGATTCGCCTGCCCAAACAAGCAGGGTAACGCCGCCTAAAACGAGCAGTTGATTGAATGGGTCGCTGATTCCAAATCCCGCAAGAAATGAATCTTCTTGTCTAATAACCACGTCAATCGCAACGCCAATTAGAAGCTCGGGCATCACATCCAGTATTTTATTTACAAACGAACACAACGTTGCCAGGCCAATGCGTGTGCGAAAGCTACGAGCGTAGGTGATGAGTTGCCCTAGCGCGTTAAAAGATGATCCTGTTTGCATGGTGCGAGCCTAGCAGGGGCAGCTCCGATTTCCTATGCCGACGGCGTGCTATAGGCTAGTTAGTGCCTGTCCATAAACGGCCATATTTCCTTGCCCGCCAGAATTGGCACACAGAAAAACGTCTCCGTCGATTTTTCAGTCTTCGAGGTCGGCATTTAGCATTGAAAGTTTGAAACTGCAGCAATATTGCCAGTCTACAAGCATGACAGTGCGTCGAGTTGCCTGGGGCGACCCGTTTGCACGCTCAGC
>QIGP01000367.1 GCA_003228965.1 Gammaproteobacteria bacterium | reverse complement strand
ATCAAGCGTAAGATAAAGATCTTTGCCAGGCGTAGGTGGGTTTCCTTCGAGCACTTCAAGTACGCGACCCTGAGCGTTTACCACGACCTGACGATAGCCCACGCTGCCGTGAAGCAAGTCTTCGTAAGCGCGTTCGACACCGCTTTTGCCTATGTGGGTTGTACCAGCGTAAAGAGAGGATTCAACCTTTGCCATGTCTGTAACAGACAGGCTGCCAACATAGCCAATGGCATGTACGCCGGATGCATCCAGTGGGTAGTGGCGAGCAAGTCGTGCGCGAATATCGACCCCGGGAAAACGAGACCGCTGTACGGCAAAGCGGGCGAGTTCATCTTCGGTGAGTCGAAACTTAAGCGGCACCGGTACGAACCATCTGGGGCTTTTTTTAAGGTTAGCGCGAAAGCGATCTTCGTCTTCAGCGGTCAACAGATCGAGCAGGCGCAAACGAGCCAGGGTGGATTCGAGGTCGTCGACCTGTTCTGGAATCAGTTCGAGCTGATAGGCCGGTAAATTTTCGGCTAATAATGTGCCGTTGCGGTCGAATATCAGCCCCCGTGTAGGCGGTACAGGCTCAATTCGGACCCGATTACCCTGTGAAAGGCTCTGGTAGTGTTCATAGTTAACAATTTGCAGGGTAAATAGTCGGAAAATAAGCATTCCGATCAGAATCAGCGCAAAAACACCCGCAAAGACAGCCCGGGCCGTGAAAACGACCTGCTCGTAGTGGGTATCTTTTATCGGGTCGCGGCCGCTCATGGCGAGTCCATGGTGTGGTGGAAATCGGGTTTATCGGGACCGGCGCGCCAAAGTATTCAGTATTGTGACCCAGACCGGCCAGATGGCCACGCTTGCGAACAGTTGCGCAGCATGACTCCATCCGTAGTTTACATTTTGGTTGCCAATTCCGTCGGACCAAAAGAGTAGAAAGTGATAGACACTCAATAACAGAAGTAGTGCGATTAATTCCTGCCAGATTGTAAAGACTCGAATGCGTAAATGAAACTTCAAAGTGATAAACGAAAATACGGTGAGTGCAAGCGCGTGTTGACCTAAAAGACTTCCGTGTAACGTGTCGAGTAACATACCACATGCCCACGCCACACCGACCCCCACCCAGTTCGGTACACTGACTAACCAAAAGAAAATAGTTAAGACAACAAAGTCGGGACGGTAGGAGCTAAGCCACTCAGGTAGTGGTGCGATGGTTAACGCGAAACTAAAAAAGGTGCTGACAGCGATTGCCGCCAAGGTGCGTCGACGCATCAGGATCAAGGCGTTCCGCCAGCCGTCTGTGAGTAGTTGCCTTGTTCTCTTTCAATGGCGCTAGCAAGTTCGTCACGCGCAATTTTTTCGCCTGACCATACTAGTAACACTTCGCGATTTTGATTGAGTGCTGCTGCTGGAGTGGCGTTAATGATGGCAAACTTTTCGTGCGGATTGCGTTCAACTTTCGAGACTACGGCCACGGGGTAGCCTTTAGGAAATCTTCCACCTAATCCGGAGGTTACGAGCAAATCGCCAGTTTGAATATCGGCGTTGTTGGGTAAAAACGGTAGGCTTAACTCATCCGGTTTACCTGTTCCTACCGCGATCGTTCTTAAACCGTTACGATTTATTTCAACCGGCAGTGCGTGATCAGGATCGCTGATTAATATGGCTTCAGAATTGAGTGGGCCTGTGCGTGTAATTTGTCCGACAACGCCGTGAGCATCCAACAACGCCTGGCCAGTAAACGCACCGTGGCGTAAGCCTTTGTCGAGCGCAACGCGATGACGCAACGGATCAAGATCGATGGACAGTATTTCTGTTACCAAAACTCTGTCGGCAACTTTTGCGGTTGATTCCATGAGAGCGCGCAAACGAGAGTTCTCGGCTTCAAGTGCGGCAAAGCGTTGAAGACGAACGTTACTGATCAATTGTTCAGACTTAAGTTGTTCGTTTTCAAGTGTGAGTGTTTCGCGATCGCGACTGGCAAGTTTAAACCACGCAGTCGCCGCGAAAGGAAAGTCGACAGCTTCACGAATAGGTTGCGCGGCGCCGGACAAAATGTGTCGTACTGATTGAAGATGATCGTCACGTGAATCGAGCACCATCAACGACACCGACAAAACGGCAAATAGTGTCAGGCGCGTGCCAAGAGAGGGGCCTCTCAGGAACATTGGCTTGCTTCGTGGTTCTCGAACTACTATCACGTAAAAGGCTGCTCTAGGAAAATATAAACGAAGTGACAAATCTCAAATTGTCGGTTTGGTTCGACCATCTTCCGGCATCGAACGTTCGCTATCCTTGTCAATAGTGTTCCGTAAGTGCTTATTCTGCCGTGAATTGCGTCACACAGCAACGATGCTGATGTTTAAAGTAGAATGAGTCCGGATCAATCCAGACCGAACATGGAAGCCCCATGTTCGTCCATCAGCTCAAGAACCCGGCCACCGCCTCGGGCAACGCAGGTCAGAGGGTCGTCGGCCACCACAACGGGCAGGCCTGTTTCTTCCATAAGTAGCTTGTCAATGTCACGAAGCAGTGCGCCACCGCCGGTTAGCACGATGCCGCGCTCGGCCACGTCGGCACCTAGTTCGGGAGGCGTTTGCTCCAGAGCGGCTTTAACGGCACCAACAATGACTTGTAACGGTTCTTGTAACGCTTCAAGAATTTCGTTGCTGTTCAGAGTAAAGCTTCTTGGTACGCCCTCTGACAAGTTGCGACCTTTAACCGATATTTCGCGGACTTCCTGTCCAGGATAGGCCGAACCTATTTCGTGTTTGATGCGCTCTGCTGTGGCCTCACCGATCAAAATGCCGTAGTTACGACGTACATAGTTGGTGATGGCTTCATCGAAGCGGTCGCCACCTACGCGTACCGAAGCGGCGTATACAATGCCGTTCAGCGAGATCACAGCTACTTCGGAGGTGCCTCCGCCGATATCCAGCACCATGGAGCCGCGCGCCTCGTGAACAGGCATTCCAGCCCCTATGGCGGCTGCCATGGGCTCATCTATAAGGTATACCTTACGGGCTCCGGCCCCTTCGGCTGACTCCTGGATGGCGCGGCGTTCTACCTGGGTTGAGCCGTGCGGCACGCAAATGAGCACCCTTGGGCTTGGCCTAAAATACCTGCTGTTATGGGCCTTTCGGATGAAATGTTGAAGCATTTTCTCAGTAAGGATGAAATCGGCAATAACGCCGTCCTTGAGAGGTCGGTTCGCTGAGATGTTCCCAGGCGTCCGACCGAGCATGTTTTTGGCCTCGGTTCCGACGGCCTGGATGCTGCGTCCGCCGTGTGAGGTTTCTTCACGAACGGCGACCACGGATGGCTCGTTCAGAACGATGCCTCGACCGCGAACATAGATTAGTGTGTTTGCGGTACCCAGATCGATCGACAGATCTGTGGAGAAATAGCCGCGCAGGTTTTTAAACATTGTGGTGTTTTCCTAAGGCCGGTTGACCCTATAAATACTGCGCGTACTCTAGCAACGGGGGGGACATTGAGCAAGCGCAAGTGTATTATCTCAACGCAAAAATTAACTGTGGGCAAAAAGGAACAACAGATGTCGTTAACGCGCGAACAAGTAGAAAAAATTGCAACACTGGCACGCGTTGAATTGGCTGCCGATGTAACCACTGAGGTGACTGAGAACATGTCTCGTATAATTGATTTTTTCGATACCTTGAACGACGTCGATACCGACGGCGTTGCGCCTATGGCGCACCCCCTCGATATGACTCAACGTCTGCGCGCAGATGAAGTCTCCGAGCACAACGAGCGTGACAAGTTTCAACAATCTTCGGCTCAGACAGAAGGTGGTTTGTACTTGGTGCCCAAAGTTATAGAGTGAGTGTAAGTCTATGTTTATATTTGCCTTTAAGCCTTCATCCAGAGTACTGAAATGCACCGGTTAAGCGTCCTCGAATTGTCTCGCGGCCTGGCCGCCGGTGATTTTTCAAGCGTGGAAATTACACGCCATTTTCTCGATCGTATTGGGTCTTCGAACGATTTGCTTAATGCGTTTATAACCGTTACTGAAGAGCGAGCGTTGGAGCAGGCCGCGGCCGCCGATCAACGCATTAAACAAGGCACCGCTCACGCGCTTACCGGAATTCCGATTGCACACAAAGATATTTTATGTGTCGACGGAGTACGTACAACGTGCGCTTCGAAGATGCTGGAATCGTTTGTTGCTCCTTACAGCGCAACGGTCGTTGAAAAACTCGACCAAGTGGGCGCAGTGATGTTGGGCAAAACCAACATGGACGAGTTTGCTATGGGCTCGTCAAATGAAAACAGTTGTTTCGGTCCGGTGCGCAACCCTTGGGATGTGTCCCGAGTGCCTGGCGGCTCCTCAGGCGGTTCAGCTGCGGCTGTAGCCGCGCGTTTGGTACCAATATCAACGGGCACCGACACCGGGGGCTCGGTCAGGCAGCCTGCAGCACTTACTGGTACCACTGGAATCAAGCCTACCTATGGCCGGATATCCAGATACGGCATGATTGCCTTCGCTTCGAGCCTGGATCAGGCCGGTGTTATTGGTCAATCGGCGGCTGATGCGGCCCTGATGTTGGAGACAATGTGCGGTTTTGACACCAAAGACTCCACAAGCTCGCAACAGCCGGTTGAGGCGCTCCACAATGAGCTCGAGGGCGATCTGAAAGGGCTGCGCATTGGGGTTCCGGACGTCTTTTTTGCAGAAGGACTGTCTGACGGAGTAAAAGCTCAGGTGGAAGCGGCTCTTAACGTGTTTGAGAGCCAGGGAGCTACGCTGCTCCAGGTAAGCTTGCCTCACCTGCATTTGTCAGTGCCGGCGTACTACGTCGTCGCGCCCGCAGAGTGTTCGAGCAACCTGTCGCGTTTTGACGGTGTGCGCTTCGGACATCGCTGCGACAATCCAAAAGATCTGGACGACCTCTATCGTCGAAGTCGTAGTGAAGGGTTTGGTCCGGAAGTACTGCGACGAATTCTCACGGGTACGTTTGTTTTGTCGGCGGGCTACTACGACGCCTACTACAAAAAAGCTCAAAGAGTCCGTCGACTAATAAACGCTGACTTCCAACAGGCCTTTGAACAGGTCGATTTGATCATGGGTCCTACTTCGCCCACAACAGCGTTTCCGCTTGGTGAGAAAACGGACGACCCTGTGAGCATGTACCTGAATGACATCTACACCGTCGGAGTCAGTCTCGCAGGATTGCCCGCCGCGTCCATTCCGTGCGGTTTGTCTGAAGGGTTGCCAGTGGGCCTTCATATTATAGGCGACCATTTTTGTGAACGAAAAGTGCTTTCGGCTGGCCATCAGTTTCAGCAAGTCACCGATTTTCATACTCTGCGACCGGAAGGAGAAGGCGCATGAGCTGGGAAATAGTTATTGGCCTTGAAGTGCATGCTCAGCTTGCAACCCGCAGTAAGATATTTAGCGGCAGCTCAACAACCTACGGCGCGGAGCCCAACACACAAGCTTCACTAGTCGATCTGGGTTTCCCCGGCGTATTGCCTGTGCTCAATGAAGAGGCTGTGCGCATGGCCGTGTTATTTGGTCTTGCCGTTAATGCCACCATTGACCAGCGCTCTATCTTTGCACGCAAAAATTACTTCTATCCTGACTTGCCTAAGGGTTATCAGATATCGCAGTTTGAGTCGCCGATTGTAGCGGGCGGTGAAATCACTATTGACGTAGGCGAAGATCAAAAACAGACTAAAACCATTCATCTAACCCGGGCGCATCTTGAAGAGGATGCGGGCAAGTCGATGCATGAAGAGTTCGATAAACACACAGGTATCGATTTAAACCGTGCCGGTATTCCGTTATTGGAAATTGTCAGCGAACCCGACATGCGCTCAGCGCGTGAAGCAGTCGCTTACTTGAAAAAAATTCACGCCCTTGTTCAATATCTCGGGATATGTGACGGCAATATGCAGGAAGGCTCGTTTCGGTGCGACGCCAATGTTTCGATAAGGCCTTCTGGTCAGAAGGAACTTGGTACGCGTACAGAATTGAAGAACCTGAATTCGTTTCGATTCATCGAAAGAGCCATCAACGTCGAGGTTGAGCGACACATCGATGTCATTGAATCCGGTAACGCAATTATTCAGCAAACACGGCTGTACGATCCGGACAAAAATCAAACGCGTGCTATGCGTTCGAAAGAAGAAGCGAACGACTACCGTTATTTTCCCGATCCCGATTTACTCCCGGTCGTTATTGAAGATGCCTTGATTGAACAGTTGCGACAGCAGCTGCCCGAGCTGCCGGACGCTCGTCGCACACGCTACGAAAATGAGTTAGGCCTCAGCTCATACGACGCTGAAGTGCTGACTAACAGCAAGTCACATTCCGATTACTTCGAGGCCCTGTGCGCGACGATTGGTGATCAAACCAAGCTCTGCGCGAATTGGGTTATTGGCGAGCTTAGTGCCGCGCTCAACAAAGACGGGCTTGACCCTCAACAGTCAAACGTATCGCCCGACGCGCTAGCCGGTTTGCTTGCTCGGATTGTGGATAATACGGTGTCAGGTTCTATGGCAAAAGACGTTTTTGTGGCCATGTGGCAGGGTGAAGGAAGTGCCGACGACGTAATTGATGCAAAAGGGCTTCGCCAAATATCCGACCCCGAAGCGATCGCTACTCTAATCAAACAAGTCATGGGAAATCATCCCGATCAGCTTGGCCAGTACCGCGATGGAAAAGACAAACTGTTTGGTTTTTTTGTTGGTAAGGTCATGCAGGCTGCGGGCGGAAAAGCGAATCCTGCGCAGGTCAATCAATTGCTTAAAACACTATTAAACGAGAACTCCTGATGACCGATCGCGACAGTGTGCATGCGTTTTCGTTTCAGGACTTTCCGGTGCGTGGAAAGCTTGTACATCTCAACGCCAGCTGGCGCGCCGTGCTCGCTAATAAAACCTATCCCGACGTGTTGCATTCAATTTTGGGCGAAGCTTTGGCCGCTTCGGTGTTGCTCGCCTCTACATTAAAATTTGATGGCAAGCTTACGCTGCAACTACAAAGCGAAGGCGCGCTGAGCTTGTTGTTGTCTCAGTGCACTAGTGACTTTCATCTTCGGGGCCTTGCGCACTGGCGCGATAGCCTTCTAACCATCGCTGGCGGAGTGTCGCCTATGCAGCTTTTAAATGCTGGGCGACTGGCAATGACTCTGGAGCCTTCAGGTGACGGTCAACGCTACCAGGGAATTGTGCCGCTTGAAAAAGACTCGCTAGCGGGTTGCGTTGAGGACTATTTCGTCGCTTCTGAACAACTTCCAACACGACTCTGGTTCGCGGCGAGCACTCACCAGGTAGTTGGCATGCTGCTACAACAAATGCCGCGAGAAGGCGGGCGTAAATCTAACAAAGTGGACGAGGACGGTTGGCCTCGTGTACAAATGCTGGCAGAGACTATTACCGATAGCGAACTGCTCGAGCTGTCTGACGTCGACATTCTTCACCGATTGTTTCACGAAGAAAACGTACGCTTGTTCTCTTCGAGCCCTGTGACATTTCGTTGCAGTTGTAGTGAGGAACGTATTCGACAGATGTTACGGGGTCTTGGGCAGGACGAAGTGACCTCGATTGTCGAAGAACAGGGTGCGGTCTCGGTGGATTGCGAATTTTGTGGTCGCCACTATTCGCTTGACCGAATTGACGCAGAACATCTGTTTGCGCAAGACGCGGTTAATCTGTCTAACCAAAAGCACTAATCCGGACTTTCTCCCTCGCCTGATTTGGGGTTGCGGCGGACTCAATTAGTTGTAGTTGCGCAGCAGTAGCGTTGAGAGATTGCCACGCCCTTCGGGCTCGCAATGACGTAGCTCTTTAGGGCTCGCACTGACGTAGCTCTTTAGGGCTCACACTGACGTAGCTCTTTAGGGC
Source organism: Gammaproteobacteria bacterium (assembly GCA_003228965.1). Lineage (GTDB taxonomy): Bacteria > Pseudomonadota > Gammaproteobacteria > Steroidobacterales > SZUA-146 > SZUA-146. The sequence goes on along the minus strand of QIGP01000367.1, from coordinate 2,385 downwards.
TCGCACTGACGTAGCTCTTTAGGGCTCGCACTGACGTTACATTTTCGGTCACAGGGCCACACAATCACACCCCAACACTCTCGCTAACGCCTAAACTTAGTGCTATTTAGGCCAGAATCATGGCTCATTAAGTCAAATCGACGCGATTTGTAACATTTTCGTTGGGATTATGGTCTGGATGTTCAGTAGGATCATTTCTTTAGTTGAATTATGTAGCTTCACCTCGCGCTAACGAGCGTTGGTTCAAGCTTTACTCTAGTTTTGCAGGAGTTCTTCGTGGTCAAGAAAACCAGTTCAATCAAGTCATCCGAGATTACACCGGAGTCGGTTTACTTTAATCGTCGCAAGTTTGTTCAGGCCGCGATAGCGGGCGGAACTCTCATGGCCGCCGGGTCTGCGTGCTCTCGTAAAATTGCTATGGCCGATGTGAGCAGCGACGCAAATTCCACACCAGATTTAAAAGGTGTGGTGCCGAGCAGCTTTTCAACAGATGCTGCGCCGAACTCTTGGCAGGACATTACTACCTACAACAACTTTTATGAGTTCGGTCTTGGTAAAGATGACCCGGTTAATAATGTCGGTAGCTTCAACCCCGAACCTTGGTCAGTAGAGGTTAGCGGCGAAGCTGAGTTAATCGGAAAGTTTGCGTTTGAAGATATTCTCAAACCCCACGCCCTTGAAGAACGCATCTATCGACTGCGCTGCGTTGAAGCCTGGTCTATGGTGATCCCGTGGGTGGGCATTTCTCTGGGCGACGTTCTCAAACGATTCAAACCAACTTCCAAAGCCCGCTATGTGGAATTCAAAACACTCGAAGATCCCAAGCAAATGCCAGGGCAACGCAGAGCTGTACTCGATTGGCCTTACGTTGAAGGATTGACAATTGCGGAAGCCATGAACCCTCTGGCAATTTTAGCGGTCGGGTTGTACGGCAAAGAGTTGCCTAAACAAAACGGTGCTCCTTTGCGTCTTGTTGTGCCTTGGAAATACGGATTTAAAAGCATCAAGTCCATTGTCAGTATTCGTTTCACCGAAAAGAAACCGCGGAACACGTGGTTTGTTTCAGCGCCTCGTGAGTATGGTTTTTACGCCAATGTTAATCCCGAAGTAGATCATCCGCGCTGGAGTCAGGCAAAAGAGCGTCCAATTGGTCAGGGGCTGTTTGCTAAAAAAATTCCTACGCAAATGTTCAACGGTTATGCCGAAGAAGTAGCGTCTTTGTACGACGGCCTGAATTTGAGAAAGAACTTCTAGGCGTTTAATATTCGCAACAAGTTAGCGTGACAGGCGGGTGAGCAATATCGTTCTGTCTGTGCTAAAACGTAGCGCTTGTGAAATCTTGAAAGCCGTCAACTATGTCTACCATCGCATCACCACGTAAAAAATTTGGAATCAACGAACGCATCCGGTTCGTTGGCAAGCCGCTCGTATTCACTTTGGCTTTGGTCCCACTGGTGCTGATTGTTTTGCGCGTCTTCGGCATTGTCGGCGATCTTGGGGCAAATCCTGTAGAAGAGCTGCTCGATCATTTCGGCAACTGGGGCTTACGCTTTTTGCTTATTACGTTGAGCGTGACTCCTTTGCGGCACATCATAGGAAAGCCCTGGCCATTAAGGTTCAGGCGTATGTTGGGGCTGTTTGCTTTCTTCTATGTTGTTCTGCACTTTTCTACGTATATATGGCTTGATCAGGGGTTTGCCCTTGGAGCTATTATTGAAGATATTATAAAGCGACCGTTTATTACGCTTGGCCTTGTTAGCGTGCTTATTTTGCTTGCGTTAGCGCTAACGTCTCCACACGCGGCGCGCCGTCGCCTTGGCAAGCGTTGGCAGAAGCTGCATTACCTGATTTATCCAGCTGCCATATTGACCGTATGGCACTTTTGGTGGCAAGTAAAAAAAGATATAGCCGAGCCTTTGATTTATGCTGTTATTTTAGCGCTGTTATTAGGCTTTAGAATGGTACATCGACAGCGTGCCAAACGTAAGTAGTGTTTGTGGATGCGCGTAAGTTCCTAATCGTCAGATTTAAACGTCGCCGCAAATTTTCCAACTAGCGTGGCAGCCTCAACGTTGTTGCTGTGAACGTAGGTGGTCAAGCTGATCGCCGCACGACCCTTCTTCTCAAGACGTTTCAGGAATAATTTTATGGCCTCGTCAGGCGGTATGTCTGATGTGCCAATTAATGGTCCGAGCGCCGGTTTGCGGTAGTTAATACTGCTCCTTGCAATGACAATATGAACGTCATCGGGCTTGGGCAGGAGCATCCAGGTTTGGGTCCAGCCTGCGAGCGTGGCAATGGCGGCAATTGATCCGCCAAAACCCGTACCCATGTGATTTCTGTTGGCTTCAAGTGGCGCCTCCAGATACCAGCTTGTGTCCGTCT
>QIGP01000176.1 GCA_003228965.1 Gammaproteobacteria bacterium | reverse complement strand
GCATAGCTTGATCCTAAGTATCAACACGTTAATATCAACACTTAAGAGATTACATGAACTATCCATCAAAGCAATTCTGTCGCTGTACTAGGAGCCTGTCGGACTTAACCGTTCGTAGCGAGGGGAAGCAGAAATTAGTCAGTTTTTACGGTCGATTGAGGCGAATAGTCGTTCTATTTAACGAAATCGACCGTGAAAAATGGCTGATTGCTGCTTTTCCGCAGTAGAACAGTGTTAAGTCCGACAGGCTCCTAACTACCTATAAAAACCTGAACGACCAGACCTGTCTGCCTGGTCGTTTTTCGTTCAGGTCAATCAGCCCGTGCTACTCGCGTAAATGCATTCAAGGTCAAGCACTATGACGTATCAAATACCCGCGCCGCCAAGCGCTGGGTTATGAAACGGCAGTAGGTTCAAACGTAGAGACTCACACCACAAGCCGGTTTAGAACGTCGCAAAGACGCTCTTCGCAGCTTCGATAGTTCCGTCAACATCGGCTTTAGTGTGAGCACCACTAATGAATCCTGCTTCATAAGCAGACGGAGCAAAATATTGACCGCGTTCCAACATGCCGCGGAAAAACTGCTTGAAGTGTTCGAGGTTGCAGCGAGTGACTTTCGCATAAGAATTAATATTGTCTTCGTCCGAGAAGAACACGCCAAACATGCCGCCCATGCAGTGCGCTTGAAGAGGTACGCCGTGTTGGGCAGCAGCGTCTTTGAAGCCGTTAACCAGTCGCGACGCCATATTTTCCAGGTCGGAGTAAAAGTCAGGTGCCTGAATGTGCGTTAGCGTTTCAATGCCTGCAGCCATACCAAGAGGATTGCCTGAAAGTGTACCGGCCTGGTAGACGGGTCCAAGAGGTGCAACGTGTTCCATGATATTGCGACGACCACCAAAGGCGCCGACTGGCATACCGCCACCGACCACTTTGCCGAGTGTCGTAAGGTCAGGCGTTATTCCATAGACTGATTGAGCGCCACCCAGTGCTACCCGAAAGCCGGTCATGACCTCGTCAAAAATCAGTACACTATTATGTTGGTCGCACAGCTCTCGCATGACGCCCAGAAACTCTGGCGTCGGGAATATCATGTTCATGTTGCCTGCAATGGGTTCTGCAATAATGCAGGCTATTCGGTCGCCGTATTTGGCAAACACCTCACGAAGTCCGTCAACGTCATTGAAGTCACAAGTCAGGGTGTCTTGTGCGGCACCGGCAGGCACACCAGCCGATCCCGGGATGCCAAGCGTTAGCGCACCGGAGCCTGCTTTAATGAGTAGAGCATCAGCGTGGCCGTGATAGCAGCCAGTAAATTTGAGCAGTAAAGGTCGATCGGTGTAGCCACGCGCCAGGCGAATTGCGCTCATGGTGGCTTCGGTGCCTGAACTGACCATACGTACACGTTCGATTGAAGGCACTAGCGAACAAATGAGTTCAGCAAGTTCTGTTTCACCTATGGTGGGCGCGCCGAAGCTTAAGCCACGTTCGGCTGCTCGGCGCACGCGCGACACGACACGTTTGTCCGCGTGGCCCAATATCATTGGTCCCCAGGACCCTACGTAGTCGGTAAATACCCGGCCGTCCTGCGAAGTGACTTTGGAGCCGCTTGCAGATGCGATAAAAACAGGGGTTCCGCCCACGCTGCCAAAAGCACGCACGGGTGAATTAACGCCTCCAGGAATAACTTTTTTTGCTTGAACAAAGTAGTCAGTCGACATTTTCTTCTCCGATCGATTCTGAGGGTTTGAATGGAGTGGCCGCCGGATTTTGGGCCGGTAAACAGCACAAACACGAGAGCTTTGTTGGTGAACTCAGTGGTTTACTGTAACCAACCCTTGGCTCTGCCAAAGCGTCAACGTATTATAGGTACACGACATCAACGTCGTTGCAAACAGGGTTCAGTATGAAAGTGTGGATGTGTATTGTCTGTGGTTATCTCTACGACGAAGCCAAAGGCGATCCCGATGCCGGACTGGCGCCAGGGACCAAGTGGGAAGATGTACCAATTTCGTGGCTATGTCCCGATTGCGGTTCTGGTAAAGAAGATTTTGAAATGGAACAGGTGCCCTAAAGCCCGTACGCTCCAACAGAATCTTCCGCGTGTTAAGTTAAGTGCCATTCAGGTACGGGTGCTTATAGCTGACGCACGCTAACGCCCTGTTGACGCAGCAGTTCGATAACCCCGTCTTGCCCGACGAGGTGCAACGCGCCGACAATCACAAGGTAGTCGTCTGTTTTTTCCGTAAATTCTACGATACGCGGTAACCAGGCCAGATTGCGCTCGACCAGCAGCGCGCTGTATAAATCAGGGTTATCTTTTAGGTCTTCAGCGAACAGTTCGTAAAGACGTTCGGAATCGCCCGATTTCCATGCGGCGATCATGCGCTCACCCTCAATTTTGAGTTCGTTCGCGTCGACTAAAGATTCGAGTAGAAATTTCGTTTGTGATGCGGTGGGCAGGGCATCCAGAATGCCGAGTTGTTCTTCGATGGTTTCGAGGCCACTGCCGCTTTTTGCGTCACGCTTGGCTTGTCGAGCAAAATGCAGCTCAATTCCGTTTTCTGCCTTGAAGCCGAGGCGCCCGAGCTGAAGCTGTGTGATCGTCATCGCGGCATACCAGGGGTCGACGCGCGCAAATTGTTCGAGGTCAACATTAATCTGGTTAGCGGCTTTCGTGGCTTTCAAATAGTTACTCGGCCCCATGACAGAACTGAGCGACTCAGATGGTGGAAGCATGGCAAGGCGCCGGGTTGTTGCAAGCGTCGCCAAGGTGTCCAGGTCTGTAAAGTCCAGTTCCATGACCAGATGTTCGGCGTCATTGTAGGCGTGTTGAAAGACCTCGGGTAGCGGGTAGTCTTCGTCGCGCAGCACATGAATTGAGCCGAGCAGATAGGTGCGATTAGAGGCCGATTCTATAATCCATACAGGATGTTTGGCCGAGTTGTCATGCGAAGGACTGTTGCTGGTGGCGTGTGCCCGGGTTGCCGCAGGGTTGCCAATTTCAGCGGCCGAAGCGTCGCGAGGTAGTTCGGCTGAGGGTGAGCGCGACATCGTCGTAGCCGCAAGACCCGCAGCGACTACAGCCGCAACAATTAGAGCGTTTTTCATGCCGTTTCCTGATGATCGTGATCGATGACTTCTTTGAGCATATGATCGCGAACCCAATACACCTGGGTTTGAATGCGTCCCGACGGATACAACGCGACGGAGCGAAAGCCGGGCGGGCGTTCGTCCAGGTCAAACTCGGTTCGGTTAGGTGTAAATTGCACGCCCGTAGAGGGACAGCCCAAATAGCGTATCCCGTTTACGGTGCGATCGACGACCTGGTGAATGTGCCCGAAAATGACGGCTCTTACACGTTTGTCTTGCGCCACAATCTGTTCGAAGTCATCGCGATCTTCGAGCCCAACTTTGTCCAACCAGCTGTGGCCAAGAGGGAGTGGGTGGTGATGCAAGGCTATGAGAATGTGAGACGACACCGATTGCTCAAGATGTGTTTTCAGTCGCTCAAGTTCTTGCGTGCCGAGCAGGCCGGAAGGCTTACCCGGGTTGCGTGTATCCAGCATGACCACCTCCCAGTTACCAAGATTGTGATGGCCAAGATACGAAAAAGGAGGGTCGTTTAGTTCGGCTTGCATAAGTACAGGAGCATCGTGATTGCCCGGCAGGCACCACACAGGGGTGTTAGTACCAATCCATTGTTCGGTCCAGCTGTCGCGCAGTCGCGAGTATGTTTGTGCTTCTTCGTCCTGCGCAATATCTCCGGTTAGTAGTACCGCGTCGGCGTCGTGGATGAACGACTGAGCGTGACCCACTACGCTTTCAAGTGTCGTTGAGGTATTCACTGTTCGGTGGGTATCAAACGGGTCTTTGAGCAAATGCGGGTCCGTGATTTGAACCAGACGCGCGCACAGCAGCTGTTCAGATGGCGTAGCGTCGCGGCTTCTATCAATTGTCGTTGTTTGGACCATAGCAATATCATACCGCAGCTTTGTCGGCGCCGGATCGATCTACAGCCGTATTCCGATCAGATATACAAGTAATGCAGGCAATGCAGCGCACAATCGTAATAATTCGCGCACCATTCGTGAAGATGTGTCCATGCTGGTTCCGCTGCGGGAGGTGAGCAGCGCCAGATCTGCGAGAATAAGGCAGACGGCCCAAAGTACCAGAGACGTACCGATAAATCGCCAGTCGGGCAGCTGCGCGTGTCCGGCGCCCTGAGCGGCCCCTGCGATTGCTGCGACCAGCGAGATACCAATAACTCCTCGTATCCAGGGTAGTGGGGACCACCATCCGGTGAGTCCTGGATGACCGTAAACTAGGCTTACCGCGACGGCCGCCAACAAGCTGAGCGCAAGGCTTGGCGGTATGGGCCAAAGAGCGACAGTAGCTGTAGGCAGGGCGATTTGCAGCGTATCAACAAAGCTTGCGATTACAAAGATCAGGATTGCGGCCCAATGAAACAGAATTATGGAAAATCGACGCGCTGAATTCACAGTATTGGTCGATGCCAATAGTATGCTGGCTACTGAGGCGAAAATGACATATCCGGATATGCCAATCAGCATGAATTTTTGTGGCATTAAACGGTCTTCATTAATGATAGGAAAAGAACCCGCTGTGGGCGCCTGTAGGAGGTGCTCCATCGCTGCACCGCTGGTGCTAGTCTATAGGAAGATCAAAAATGCACGTGAGTAAATAATGTCTATCGTTCCAAATTTATCCCTGGCACACGCACTTGGCGCAATAATGCTGGCGTTAACTGTATTTGCGCAGCCGGCCAACGCGATGCAGCCGGAAGAGGCGCGTCATTTGCTGCACCGAACCGGGTTTGGCGTGAGCCACTCGCAATGGCAGTCGATCATCGATCTTGATTACGACGCAGCCGTCGACAAATTGGTGAGCGAAGCCACACGTGGACAGACTGTGAAGGCTCCGCAATGGACTGACGAGAAACCCCTCTGGACCGTTCGGCAGAGCGGCTGGACGACTGAGCAGCGCCGTGAACTCAGACTTAATAAACGTGCAAAAATTGCCGAGTTACGGCACTGGTGGATTCTTCAAATGCTTGCTACGCCCACGCCGTTGCGTGAACGTATGACGCTCTTTTGGTCGAACCATTTCACTACGCAATACAATAAAATCTTTGCGCCTATGCTGGTGTTTAACCAGCACGAGATGCTGCGTTCCCATGCGCTAGGCCACTTCGACAAGATGTTATTCGATGTTTTGCAAGACCCCGCCATGTTGTTATATCTCGACAACGACAAGAACAACCTAAACTCAGTAAACGAAAATCTGGCGCGTGAATTAATGGAACTGTTTACGCTTGGTGAAGGAAACTACTCAGAAGACGATGTAAAAGAAGCGGCGCGTTGCCTAACGGGGTGGGGCGTAAAGCGAGATACCGGAGAGTTTCGCATTCTAAACAAGCGGCATGACGCTCGCAGCAAGACTGTGTTGGGGCACAGTGGGAAGTACTCAGGTGACGATCTTGCCAGGCTATTGCTGGAGCAGCCTGCTACCGCAGAACGCATTGTACGCAAGCTCTGGCTGGAGTTTGTATCGCTCGAACCCAACGAAAGCGTAGTTAAGATATGGGCGCTTGAATTCAGTAAAAGTAATTATGCCGTCGATGCCTTGTTGAAAACTATTTTTAAATCACCACAATTTCGTTCTGTCGAAAATCGTGGCGTTCTGATCAAGAGTCCGAGTGAGCTGTTTGTGGGGCTCATGCGTCCGGCTCTCGACGGTCTTAACCCAGAGCAAATACGCGTGCGGGTATCAGAACTGCGCCCGGGCAAGCGCCTGCCCCAGCTTTTTCGAAACGCCGGTCAGAACCTGTTTGAACCACCAAGCGTAGAGGGCTGGCCCGGAGGGCTTGAGTGGGTTGACAGTCGAACGGTCCTTGCGCGGGAGCACACGGCGCGCAATCTGGTTGTGGGTCTCGCAGATCAAAAGCGTGGTTCTACAAATCCCTACCTGATATCGTCAAGTGGCAAAAATAGCAAAGGCAGGCTTATCACGCATTTGAATGCAGTGGATCCGGTTAGTCACATTCCGACAACATACACTCAGCAGCGTATGCTCCTTGAGCTAATCCGCGATCCTGCGGTTCACGTCAAATAGTCTTCTCAATGAAAAAACCACTCAAACATTCTCACGCAGGTTCTGCTTCTAATACGACCTTTAGTCGACGCCGTTTGTTGCAGTCGTTGGCCGCACTGTCTACGTTGTCCTCAGGACTGGCGTTTGCCACGCCTTCTACGTCGGCGCGCCGCTTGATACTGGTCGAGTTGGCTGGTGGCAACGACGGACTGAACAGCGTGATTCCGTACACTCAAAAACGCTACTACGAAGCGCGACCTGTACTTGCCATTAAACGTGACGAACTGGTTACGCTAAGCGATCATATTGGCTTACATCCGAAGCTCGCGCCGTTGCTACCGGCCTGGAAGAACGACGACATGCACATTGCGTTAGGCGTCGGCTATCCCAACCCCAATCGTTCGCATTTTCGATCGTCCGACATTTGGCATACGGCGTCTGGCAGCGACCGGATATTGAAACGCGGTTGGTTGGCCGATGCTTTTGAGGCGCAAGAGAGCGCGGACTTTAGTGCTGAAGGTGTCGCGTTTGGTAGCGGGTACGGTCCGTTTTTAGGCTCGTCGCAGAGTCTGGTACTGGACGATCCCGTGACGTTCGCCAAGCAGGCTCGAATGATGCGCCCGGCGCCGCCGCAGCCAGGTAATACTGCGCTTAACCACGTGGTCAGTGTGCGGCGCCAGATTGCTCGCGCTCTTGACGATTTGTCGGTTGTGATTGACGCGCGTAAAAAGCGGAAAATAAAAGGCTCAGACTTACATAAACAGCTTACGATCGTCAGCGAGTTGATTGCCGCCAAGGCCAAAGTGCCGATGTATAAAGTAACTTTGAAAGGGTTTGATACGCATTTTCATCAACCCAACCGTCACAAGGGCCTGATGGACGATCTCGGCACCGAGCTTGGCGCGTTGCGCGAACGCTTGATCGAAAGCGGTCACTGGGACAGCACGCTCGTAATGACTTATTCAGAGTTTGGCCGTCGCGCCGCCGAAAATGGCAGTCGAGGTACCGACCACGGTACGGCCGCGCCCGTAATTTTAATGGGTGGCGGGGTACGCGGCGGCTTTTCAGGCAAGCAGCCAGACTTTCCTGACAATGATGACGACGATTTGGCGTTTCACCTCGACTATCGGCAAATTTATCGTACCGTAGCCAAGCAATGGCTGAATGCGCCAGCGGCGGCCGACAAGCTTCGCAGTTTCAAACCGATTGAGCTCTTTTCCTGACGCTCGGCCCTGCGCTCCCGGCCAAACGCAAACAGGCAGCCCGAAGGCTGCCTGTCTGGTCGGTTATCGTTGCGTAGAATGATCTGTGTGGGCGAGTGCCCTGTGTTTCGAGCCTAGTACCGGTAGGAGTCTGGCTTGTACGGACCCGCTTTGGCGATGCCGAGGTAGTCCGACTGTTCGGTCGTAAGCTCAGTCAATTTCACGCCAATGCGTTCAAGGTGTAAACGGGCTACTTTCTCGTCTAGATGTTTCGGTAGAACAAACACTTCGTCAGGATAGCTTTCGTGGTTTTCCCACAATTCCATCTGGGCCAACACCTGGTTGGTGAATGAGTTGGACATGACGAAGCTTGGGTGTCCTGTGCCACAGCCGAGATTCACAAGACGACCTTCGGCCAGCAAAATGATGCGCTTGCCGTCGGGGAAGATAATGTGATCGACCTGGTCTTTGATGTTTTCCCACTCGTATTGTTTAAGTGAGGCGACGTCAATTTCGTTGTCGAAGTGACCGATGTTGCACACGATGGCCTGGTTCTTCATGGCTTTCATGTGGTCGTGAGTGATGACGTTGTAGTTGCCCGTGGCCGATACAAAAATGTCGGCATGGCTTGCAGCTTCATCCATAGTGACTACGCGGTAACCTTCCATCGCAGCTTGAAGTGCGTTGATAGGGTCAATTTCTGTCACCAAAACTGTCGCACCCAGTCCACGCAGTGATTGCGCTGAACCTTTACCGACGTCGCCGAAACCGGCAACAACAGCAACTTTACCGGCAATCATGACGTCGGTGGCACGCTTGATGCCGTCGACCAATGATTCGCGGCAACCGTACAGGTTGTCGAATTTGGATTTGGTTACCGAGTCGTTGACGTTGAACGCAGGCGCTTTAAGTGTGCCGTCGCGCTGCATGTCATACAGACGTTTAACGCCCGTGGTGGTTTCTTCAGTGACGCCCTTGATGTCTTCCATCAGTTTCGGGTATTTGTCATGCACCAGCTGAGTCAGGTCACCGCCGTCGTCAAGAATCATGTTGGGTGTCCAGCCGTCAGGGCCGTAAATGGTATGTTCAACACACCACCAGTACTCTTCTTCGGATTCACCTTTCCACGCGAAAACAGGTACGCCGGATTCGGCAACAGCCGCTGCAGCGTTGTTTTGTGTAGAGAAGATGTTGCACGAAGACCAGCGCACGTCGGCGCCAAGTGCAACGAGTGTCTCAATGAGCACAGCCGTTTGAATGGTCATGTGCAGGCAGCCTGCAATACGGGCGCCTTTCAGTGGTTGGGTGGCTGCGTATTCTTCGCGCAGTGCCATAAGGCCCGGCATTTCGGTTTCGGCAATCGCAATTTCCTTGCGACCCCATGCGGCTAGACTAATGTCCGCCACTTTGTAGTCGGGCTCTAAATGTTCTGCAGGCTTGCTCATGATGTTCTCCATATGTGTAGCGTCAATTCAGTTAAATCATCAAAGTGTGTTCGAAAACGATTAGCCGGCTGTGCGCGGGGTAACCCCGGCGGCATCGGCAAGTATTTGCGCTTTGTCTGTAGCTTCCCAGGTGAATTAAGGCTCGGTGCGGCCAAAGTGGCCGTAGCTGGCGGTCTTGCGATAAATAGGGCGCAACAGGTCGAGCATGTTCAAAATGCCGTACGGGCGGAGGTCGAAATGTTCCCGTACCAAGGCTTCAATACGTTTGGCCGGAACTTTCTCGGTGCCGAAAGTCTCCAGGGAAATCGACGTAGGCTCAGCCACGCCAATGGCGTAGGACACCTGAATTTCGCAACGGTCAGCGAGCCCTGCCGCAACAATGTTCTTGGCGGCATAGCGGCACGCATAGGCTGCAGAGCGGTCAACTTTTGACGGGTCTTTACCTGAAAACGCACCGCCACCGTGACGCGCCATGCCGCCGTAGGTGTCGACGATGATTTTGCGTCCGGTCAGGCCGCAGTCACCTACGGGGCCGCCCGTGACAAAGCGTCCGGTCGGGTTGATGTGAATGTGGTCTGCAGGGCAGCTGTCCAGCCACTTCGCAGGCAGGACGGGCTTGATGATTTCTTCCATTATGCCTTCGCGCAAATCGCTCAGGGATATCTCTTCGCTGTGCTGGGTCGACAGCACAACAGCTTCCACGCCGACAGGTTTGTTGTCTTCGTAGCGGAATGTGACCTGACTTTTAGCATCGGGGCGCAGCCAGCTGAGTGTGCCGTTCTTGCGGACTTCGGCCTGACGCTGCACCAAGCGATGCGAGTACGTGATTGGAGCGGGCATCAAAACATCGGTTTCGTCGCTCGCGTAGCCAAACATGAGTCCCTGGTCTCCAGCGCCCTGATTTTCCAGGCTGTCGCGGTCCACGCCCTGGGCAATGTCGCGAGATTGTTTGCCGATTGCGTTCACGACTGCACAGGTGGCTCCGTCGAAGCCTACCTCGGAGCTGTTGTAGCCAATATCAAGTACGACTTCACGCACGATTTCTTCAAGGTCGACCCATGCGCTGGTGGTGATTTCGCCAGCTACAATAGCCATGCCCGTTTTGACCATGGTTTCGCAAGCGACACGAGCCTGCTTGTCTTCGGTCAAAATAGCATCAAGAATCGCATCGGAAATCTGATCTGCGACTTTGTCCGGATGACCTTCCGAGACGGATTCTGATGTGAACACGTAATTATCTGACATGAGCTTCGTGCTTCCTTAAAGTTGGATGTTATGTAATTGGCCAGATGACCCAACTCGCAAGTATATACGGCGACGAAATATAAAGCATCATAATGTATGGCGTGAAGACTAAAGGCTGGATAGAGCGCGTCTCAGGGAGTGGCGCAGACCTGACTGAGCGCGGGTTTGGCGGTCGTTTGCAAGTGTCATGACAAACCGACCGGAAGCGCCTGGAACAGATTAACTGATACATCATAGGGTCCGGAGCGAGCGTTGATGCGGCT
>QIGP01000380.1 GCA_003228965.1 Gammaproteobacteria bacterium | reverse complement strand
GGCGCATCTACGATTTCCCGTTTCCCGTACATAGGTCCAGATTCACATTGTTCATTCTATGGGTGTCCGGGATTCCTTAACGATAACTCTCAACGCCCTGGGAATCGCCGTGCGTTTTCGATATCGCGCTTCGACACTACCAGGAAAAGCGGCTGGCGCCGGTGACGAAGAATGCGGCCCAGTGGATAGGGTGGGCGAAAGGGAGTTCAACACTTGCGATGCGGTGCGCAACCGCTTCTAAGCGAAACTTTAGAACCAGATCGTTTGTTTGGGTGGATTGCTCCATAAGTATTTTGTGTGCATCCTGGCCAGAAAGTTTACGCACCCGATTTGCAATGCGTTTGATCAGCAGGGCAACATCAATGCCCTCCTTGTCGTGCATCATTTCTGAATAGAAAAGCTCTACATAGACCATGGCAAGGTCTTCTCCTACCGGCCAGAGACTGGCCACAGTGCACGCTACGTCGGCAAGTTGTAGCGCGCCTGGAATGCCAACATATTCATCAGTGGATTGTTGATAAATAGAGCCCAGGCACCCTCCCCCTACGTCACACGCAGAAAGAAACACAAGCCTGCATTGTTTGAACTGCCCGGCGGCCGTAATATCACCGGCACGCCAGAGCTCGGCTAGCATGGTTACATCATCATTGACATAGCGCGCCCAAAGAGTTTCCCGGTTTCCAGATTCCAGGAAATACTCACGCGCGTTGACGTCCGGATATTTAATCTCATACAAACGACCACCGGTTGGTAGCGTTGCGTAACGACCATCCTTCGGCGAATGACCCCATTCTTGCGCGACTTCGAGCGCCGACTCGATCGGGTCTTCGTTCGGTGCAAGAAAACCCGGTTGTAAAAGGAGTGCCGCGCGACTTGGCGTCAACATATCGGAGCGCCCGTGCCCGCAAAAATGTAACCACCCTGCATGGGAAAGCGGTTCTACTACATTGTCCTGAATAGCCTCACGACCAACGACGACGCTAGTGCTAAAACCAAGTGTCGACAGATGATCGCTGACAAAGTGGGCCTCCACTCGTGATAAGGGCAAATCCAGTGTCGGGTCTCCAACTACGGTTGCGTGTCGTTCAATTGACGATTTATTGCGCGCGGCCACAAGCTGTCCTGCGCTGGGCGCAACCGCAATACTCAATGCCGCCAATGAAGGCAATGCCCAAAAAGGTGCCGCATGTAACCATAGGTGAGGAATAATGGTGAGCTGTGACAACGCAAGATTTTCAACCAACTCTCGAATAGGCTCACCCAGCGCCTCATCAAGGCCAGGAATCAACTCATCCAGAGCCTGTTCGTACGTATTCTCTTTGTATCCCTCAGGTGCCACTAGCACCTGACGCCAATTGGCGCACACGTCAAAAAGTCGACTATTGGTTAAATCCGAAATGACGCGCGCTCTGGATGGCCTCGCTGTATCCTCCGCTGTGACCAACGCCAAAATCGTACCCAGGAAGCTGATTCCAATAACCAGCACTCCTTCTCCGGGGTTGGTCGATCCAGCTAGAGTAGCAATTGAGGGTGACTCGACAAGATTATCTGGAATCTCTGGACGCACCTTTCGATATTCTTCAAGATAGAGTGTTCGACGTAGAACGTTATCGTGTTGCATGTCGATTGGACCTGGAGGTGGTCTGGCTCCGGCCGGTGGCTCGATGCCACGATCAATGTTGTAAAGTGCTGCTTCTAACTCAAGAATACGTCGACCAACCACACTTGCACGCATCGCTGAACGGTGGCGAAGTCGTAAACTCTTACTTTGATCCAGCGCACGTAACGCATGCTCCCACTTTTCGTCAAGCGCGTAAGCAAATGCCAGCATAGTGGATACGGTATTGAATGTAGACGCGGTAGTCGCGACGCTGGAATTTTCCAGAGCACCAAGATAGAGCGACTGGGCCTGCGGAACCGCAGGTTCCAGTACCACTACAGCACGCGAATACTGTTCTAGTCGTAATCGCAGTCTACCTTCATGTTGACGTGAAAAAAGGGAGTCGCCGCCAGTTTGATTGGTCGCCAACGCATAGGCGTCCGCCGCTGCGTCAATGTCCCCATTCATTTCCCGTAGCGCCCCTTCTAAAAAGTAGCGATCTACGCTGAGGGCCTCAGTTCCAAGCTCGTCAAGCAGTTTCAACTGCTCAAACGCACGCTTGCTAGACACTTGTTGGGTCACGAGATCTTCAGATTCTTTTGCATATAGCGCGTGTGCCAGAAAAAAATTACTGGCATTAGTGCGAAGCTGTTTGCGTAAAGACAGATGAGCTGCACTTGTGAGTTCGGCGTCTGATTTATTCTGTAATGAGTTCGCCGCATGAAGCTGCTCGCGATGAATGACCTCGCCAGCCTTGACGGCCGGTATTTTTTCTTCGGCGAGTTCTACCAAAGCAAGAATCTTGTCGGGGTCTATTGACGCCACTAGCGCACCGCCCATTTCTACTATTTCTGTGATTGCTAACACAGCGCTACCAGTCTGTTCTACATCTGCTGAAAACTCGACATAAGAAATCAGCGTCTCCAGAGCAAATCGATCTTTCCTCTTCGGATGTCCTTCGGGCAGTTGCATAATGGCACGAGCCATAGTCGGCATAAGGTCCGCAACACGATCGCCGGCGCTCGACAGCACCGATTGCAGCGTTAGTACTCGACGTTCCGCTTCGTCTGCACGCTCGGTAAATCTCTCCCCGGAGAGCCAGCGCGCAAAGACTATCTTGGCTTCAAGACAGTGTGCTCGTAACAAACTTCCTTCGGGCGACGACTCTGCCGCCTGCTCCAGCGCAATTACGAAACTGTTACCGGCCTCGACAATACCCATAATCAGCATCTGGGTTCGTTGTTCCGCTGTGTGGCCTGCAAGTGCTGCCTCAACTCCGGCAATTTGCTCTGCAGACCAGGTCTCGCTTTCTTCAGGAGAACCAGTAACGTCTTCAGACGCGGTCGCCCACCCCTGTGCCTCGCCGTGTTGAATATTTTTTTCGATGAGCAGTGCAACGATGTCCGCGTGTCCTTTGACTTGTGCAACTTCTAGTGGGGATTGACCGGCAGCATTTGAAATACTTGCATCGGCCCCGTTATCCAACAGCAGTTTTACAACGGCAGTTTGACCCTGCAGAGTACATATGGACAACGCGGTCCAGCCATTGGTCTGGCCCTCGGTTATTAACTGGTAGTCAACAAGCGCGCCACTATCGAGCAAAGCCTGAACCATGTTGGTCGCGCCCAGCAGGCCGGCGGACATGAGAGGTGACGAACCGATGATACTGACCTGGTTAACATTGGCACCAAGCTCAATGAGTCTCAGCGCTGCCGTGTCTTTTTTGTGGATGAGCGCGGCCATGAGAGGACTCATATCCAGCACCCCGGGCAGATTCACCGAAAAATCTGCTTCGAGCGCCAGTGCATTAATGGTATCTAGATCGTTGTTCGCTGCCGCGTAGTGCAGCGGTGAACTGTCGGCCGGGTCATCTGTGATATTAATATTGGTCACGGCTATTTAAACAACCAGTAGGGTCCTCCAGTGCCAGTAAATGATGTCAATCCCCTTTCCGAGGGCGGATGGTTGTGGCGCATCAGTTGGAATAAATCGGAAATTACGGACCGATTGTCACCGAAATACGAGTGCCCCAACAGACTGGTATCCACAGTAGTGGCGTCAATCGAATCGACCGTATCTACAACCAGCATTTCAGGTCGCACGTCACCTGCCCGTGGATACTTGTGAATGGTCTTCGAGAGCTTTAACGCGGCGTCTTCAGACGACGCGTACAGCGTAAACCGGTCAGCGCGACCCTTAAACGATTTGGCAACATCCCTGAACGTGTCTTTGTCTACATCCGGTGCTGCGAACACAACTTGACGCAACCTTGCTGACCCGGCGGGTAACTCAGCCGGGTGCAAAGTCGCAAGCGTTTCAACCAATGCCCGGTTGCCCATGCTGTGGGCAACAATGCACACGGACGTCACGCCTAACTCCGAAAGTGTCATCTCAAGAAACGCTTTAAAGTGAGTTCGAGACCAATGAATATTCGCTTCGTCAACGGTGTATTTCGCCGTCGCGTCTTCGGACGGCCAACTGAACAGCATTGGCACTCCGTCGAAATTAAGATCCGTTGCAATTTGGGCTGCGCGTCGCGCTGCATCCTTGAACGACACGTTATATCCGTGCACAAACATCAACACGTCAGTGTCACCTGCAGTACTGGTTTTTTTGCGAAACTCATTCACAAATTCAGCTCGATCGGTCGACGTCTTCAACGTCAGCAGCATTACGTGTTTTTCGGGGTTTTCTGAAAACTGCAGTCGCCACCAAACAGGTTTTTCCAAAGCACCTTTGCGATGATCATCGGGAATCGAGACTTCAACTATTCCCAGGCTCAAATTGCCTCGCGCACTGCCATAGTATTTGTTGACGTCCGGGTTTCCGGATACGGCACGATTTGTACCGTAGAACACGGGAACTATCATGTGTCGTGATGATTCAGCGAGTTGCGGGATTGCAGCCACACTGCGTGTTTTCTGTCGTTCTATTTTAGCAAACGCCACAACGATTTTAGTTCGTGCACCTGGAAACCTGGTCAAATACGTGAGTATATCGTTTTGCACCCTCGCATGATCTTCGCCAGGTGTTTCCAATAGCCTTAACCAGACCAACGCCTTTGACTCAAACTCAGACCAATCTTCACCCAACAGGCCCGGCAGATCGTTCCATGCCAGCCCTATTGCTGCTGCAAAAATAGATTGTCGCACTCTAACTGCCTCTGAATATATTTCCTTATATGATAGACAGTATAAACAGCATCGTTTCAATGCGCCATTCGGCCTTTGCACTCGTATTTGCAGGGTCAAAACCAGGTAATACAGTAACTGGAACGCCTACGCTGCTTCAATCTCTTTGAGCTGAATCAGCGCCTCATCAAGATGTAAGATGTCAACAGGTTTCGATTTTTCGACGGGCATGTTCGGGGTTAGTGTTACGCGGCTGACGCCATCACGTTTCGAGGCATTGCGCGAGCGTGATAAATCGACTAATACACGTCGCATAAGCCTTGCAGCCATAGCAAAAAAATGTGCGCGATCAGCGTAATTTATGCGAACTCCGTTGGGCAGTGTCACGTTGCAACTTGTGGGAGACGCGGTCGCAGGCTCAGTTGCGACCGGTACGAATGTAGTCTTAAGTTTTTTCTCGGGCAGAAAACCGCGACGTGACAGAGCGGTCTTCCACTGGTAGAGGTCTTTGACCTTCAACTTGTGGGTTGCGGCGTAAGCGACAACTATCCTGACAGAGGGGGCGCCTATAAACTCTGTTTATTATCTATACGCAGTTAACTTAGCTAGCGAAATCCATTCATGATGGAAGCCAGCGTCTCGGACCCGGGATTGAGGTCGGCGTAGCTCAGTTCATTGAGTGGCTTCTTGCAGGTACCTGCTATAGCGTGCATATCGCCTTTGGTTTGATCTATATACAAAAGGCCAGTGACAATTTCGCCCTTGGCGGCACGATCGCTCAAGTAGCCAAATACCGAAGATCGGTTAGTTGGGTCGTACGCTTCGTCGACTTTTCGCAACACGATATTGCTGCCGTCGTGTAACTCCACGGGCATGGCGTCGCCTTCGTCGTATTTGGCTCTAATTTCTTTACGGGGAGTGATGTAGTCAGCCTGAATTACCTGATTAAAAAACTCTCGCGTGTGCGAATAGCTTTTGGTGCTGCCTTCGTGATCGTTAAACGTGACGCAAGGGCTAATGACATCCAGTAACGCGAAGCCATCGTGGTTAAGCGCAGCCTGGATCAGGGGCACCAGCTGGGCTTTGTCGCCGGAAAAACTGCGCGCAACAAATGTGGCGCCAATAGCGAGTGCTGTTGTCACAGGGTCTATCGGCGGTTGCTGGTTTTCCTCGCCACGCTTGGCTCTGCTACCACGGTCGGCTGATGCGGAAAATTGACCTTTGGTAAGGCCGTACACTCCATTGTTCTCAATCACGTAGCACATGTTTACGTTGCGTCGAATAGCGTGGGCAAACTGCCCCATCCCGATTGACAGAGAGTCGCCGTCGCCTGATACACCAATGTAGGTCAGGTCGCGGTTAGCCGCGTTTGCTCCGGTGGTTACCGAAGGCATGCGGCCGTGGACTGAATTAAAGCCGTGTGAGCCGCTGACAAAATAGGCCGGCGTTTTTGATGAACAGCCTATCCCCGACATTTTACCGAGCCGATGAGGTTCGATGTCGAGTTCGAAAACGGCCTGAACAATAGCGCCCGTTATAGAGTCGTGACCGCATCCTGCGCATAAAGTAGAGACAACACCTTCATAGTCACGCGAAGTGAGGCCAAGTGCGTTACGGGGCAGCTTGTCATGAATAATGCGGGGTTTTTTAATGTAGCTCATGCCGCTTGTCCTTTGGCCATGTCGGCTTTTATCGTTGCGACCACATCGCGCGCGCAAAGCGGCATGCCGTCGTAAAATAGCGCGGGCACCAAAGTTTCGCTTGGTGCGTCAATGTCGAGTAACAGCATTGAGCGCAGCTGCGCATCGCGATTTTGTTCTACGACGTAGACGCGCTTGTGCCGACTAATGAACTCGTTAACTTCCGCCCCAAACGGGAAGCCCTTGATGCGGCAGTAGTTTAAGTTGACGCTGTCGTCGTTGAGAATGTCAATCGCTTCGAGTACGGCACCTTCGCAAACACCAACAGTAAGTACGCCGATTTCATTAAATTTGGACTGCTTGATGTCTGCCGCGGGTACAAGACTTCGAGCGGTGTCCCACTTGACCAGCAAACGATCAAGCACTTCCTGGTACTCGGCCGAGTCTTCGGTGTAGCTACCAAACTTATTGTGGCCGGATCCGCGTGTGAAGTAGGCGCCTCGGGCGTCTTCACCCGGAAGTGTGCGATAGGTGATGCCGTCGCCGTCAACGTCCATGTAGCGATGGAATTTCTCGATTTTATCAAGGTCCTCGCTGTGAAGCACTTTGCCTCTGTCGGGAACGTACGCGTCATCCCATTTGAAATCCGGGCACATCCAGTCGTTCATGCCGATGTCGAGATCGGACAACACGAAAACGGGTGTTTGTAGTCGTTCCGCAAGATCAAATGCAATCGGAGAAAAGGAGAAACACTCTTCAGGATTGGCTGGGAACAGTAAGACGTGACGGGTATCGCCGTGCGACGCGTAAGCACACATCATCATGTCGGCTTGTTGCGTGCGGGTTGGCATGCCGGTAGAAGGTCCGGTGCGCTGAACGTTAAACAGTACAGCTGGGACTTCGGCGTAGTAGGCGAAGCCGATAAACTCTGACATGAGTGAAATGCCAGGACCGCTAGTGGGGGTAAACGCGCGTGCGCCGTTCCAGTTTGCACCCAGTACCATGCCAATGGCGGCCAATTCGTCTTCAGCTTGAATAATACAGTAGTTTTTCTTGCCAGTGTCGGGGTCAACGCGAAGCTTGTCGCAGAACTTTTTAAACCCGTCCATCAGAGAAGTTGACGGGGTAATCGGGTACCACGCACCAACAGTCGCGCCAGCGTAGACACAGCCTAGACCGGCCGCGGTGTTGCCGTCGATCATGATGTGCCCTTTGGTCGCATCCATGTGTTCCACTTTATGCGACAGAGGACAAGCAAAGTGTTCGGTGGCGTAGTCGTAGCCAATGCGAATGGCTTTCAAGTTGGCTTCGGCCAGGTGTGGCTTCTTGGCGAAGGTTTCGCCAAGTAACGTTTTGATGATGTCGAGATCTATATCAAGTAGAGCGGCCAAAACGCCAACGTAGGCGATGTTCTTCATCAGTACGCGAGTGCGGGCACCATCAAAATTTTCATTGGCAAGCCGGGCTAGAGGAATGCCGACAACGTTAATGTCTTTGCGGTCCAGTAATTTGCTGCGCGGCCAGGTCGAATCGTAAATTAGCCAACCGCCACTGCGTACGTTGTTCATGTCCTGAATGTAGGTTTGCGCATTCATGGCGACAATGACGTCAATGTCTGCTGCGCGGGCGCGGTAGCCTTTGGCTGTTACGCGTATCTCGTACCACGTTGGTAGTCCCTGAATGTTCGACGGGAAGTAGTTCTTACCGACGACCGGTATACCCATTCGAAACAGAGATTTTAGCAGCAGGCCGTTAGCACTTGCGGAACCGGTGCCGTTAACGTTACCGATTTTGATGGTCAGATCGTTGATCGTTGCCATGAGTCTTTGGTGTTCTCTTTAAATGTAATCAGGCCGTTTTTTTATGTTGCGACGGCGCTTGTTGGTCGTCGACCTGCGGTAGGAAGATGTTCGATTTTTGCATGTCCCAGGCACCTGTAGGGCAACGCTCAGCACATAGCCCACAATGTACACAAATATCTTCGTCCTTAACCATGACGCGCCCTGTTTGCGGAAGGTCAGCTGATACATATAAATCTTGGGCGGCATTGGTTGCCGGAACTTTCAGTTGAAGGCGTAACTCTTCTTCAGGGGCATTGGGTGTCATAGTGAGGCAGTCAACCGGACAGATATCGATGCACGCATCGCACTCAATGCAGAGCTTTTCTTCAAACACGGTTTGAATATCGCAGTTCAGGCAACGCTCGACTTCTGTAGTGATTTGTTCCAGGCTAAATCCTAGCTCAACCTCAATGTCGATATTCTTGAAGCGTCTCTTCAAGTCAACGTGGGGCATGAGGCGACGATCGGAAACGTCGTAGTCGTTGGAGTAGCTCCATTCGTGAATGCCCATTTTTTGACTGGAAAGAGTAATTCCGCGGGCAGGCCGTTCACTGACATCCTGGCCCTGGCAATATTTGTCGATGGAAATCGCCGCTTGATGGCCCTGAGCCACGGCTTCGATAATGTTACCGGGACCAAATGCGGCGTCTCCTCCAAAGAAGATGCCTTCGCGCGTGGACATGAATGTGGATTCGTCGATGACAGGGCAGTCCCAGCTATTAAACTCAAGACCGATGTCGCGCTCTATCCAGGGAAAAGAGTTGTCCTGACCGATGGCGAGAATAACGTCGTCGCATTCAATCAGAACTTCATCTACTGTGGTACCGCGGTCGATCTTGCCGTTATCATCAATGGCGTATTCCATTACGTCGAAACGCATGCCCACGAACTTGCCGTTGTCGACGACAAATTCTTTCGGTGAGTGGTTTACGATGATGTTGACGTTTTCTTCTTCGGCGTCTTCGAGTTCCCAGGAGCTTGCTTTAAAGTATTCGCGTGGTTTTCGGGCCATGACGTTGACGTCTTTGGCACCGAGCCGCAGCGAGGTTCGACAGCAGTCCATAGCGGTGTTGCCTACACCAATAATGAGTACTCGCTCGCCGATGGATTTGACGTGTTCAAATGCCACCGATTCCAGCCACGAGATACCAATGTGGATGTTGCCAGCTTCGTTACGACCGGGTAGTTCCAGGTTTTTACCTTTGGGCGCGCCGGTTCCCACGAACACAGCATCGTAGTCGCTGCTGTCCATAAACTCTTTAAAGCTGTTGACTGGTGAATTGGTTTTCAGAGCAACATCCATATCGAGAATGTAGCCAATTTCTTCATCGAGTACGTCAGGCGGTAAACGAAAGCGCGGAATATTGGTGCGCATGAGTCCGCCGGTAGTGTCGAGTGCCTCGAATATAGTGCATTCATAGCCTAGCGGCGCCAGATCGTTGGCCACGGCCAGTGAGGCGCAGCCGGCACCAATCAGAGCTACTTTTTTCCCGTTCTTCTGAAGCGGCGCTTTGGGTAGCTGATCGGTAATGTCTTCTCGATGGTCGGAGGCGACGCGTTTCAGCCGACAAATTGCGACAGGTTTGTCTTCGACACGACCACGTCTGCATGCTGGCTCGCACGGACGGTCGCATACCCGGCCTAATATGCCTGGAAATATGTTTGAGCGGCGATTGCTCATGTACGCATCACCAAATCGACCTTGTGCAATCAGCCGAATATATTCGGGTACGTCGGTGTGTGCGGGGCAAGCCCACTGGCAATCTACGACCTTGTGAAAGTAGTCCGGATCGGTTGTGTCCGTGGGTTTCATGCTGCGACTCATTGTGTACCTTCTGAGTTTTATAGTTTCTGACAGGAACGCGAGGTCATAAGTCGTAGCTTAATGACCTGTCAGAAAATGTACACAGTTTGGGTCGCATCTTTTCGAATTTATTAAGACTGTTTGGGGATGGGGTTTTCGGTCTGAAGAGGTGGTTCAATCGCGCCGCCTGGAATTAGATAATAACCAATAAAAACAATGACTTAAGATTAATTACACCAATAATCGAGCTCGGAGTTTTGCAAGGGGGTGC
>QIGP01000245.1 GCA_003228965.1 Gammaproteobacteria bacterium | reverse complement strand
GAAGTCAGTACTGTTGCCCTGCGGACTGGCAGCTGTCCATACGTGGGGCGCTCGCACCCAAAGCCGCCCGAGCCTGGGCTTGATATTGGCCGGGATCCCCACGTCGCCATTGTTGACGCGCCGAGAGACTTGAACATCCGTCCACACGGCAATGCTCACGCCCGGGTGCGCATTTACAGCCTGGTAAGGCAGCGTGGTTGGCAAAGTGTTATACATAGCCGCCGCATGATACCCACAGGGCCGGTTGACGACTACGCCAAACCCCCGAAATCTGGCGATTTTTTTCGTATCAATTGTGGCCAATCGGGAAATCGCATCTGCGAGGCCTTTTTAGGTAGAATAGTGAATATATCGCGGGCGAGAGATTGACAACCAGGCGTTATATCCGCAGACTACGGCACCGTTTGTGCGCAAGCTCAAAAACGCCAAACGCGACCTGAAAAAAAGCCAGCAAAGAGGAAAGAACCTTGGCCAATTCAAAACAGGCGATTAAACGCGCCCGTCAAAATGTGAAACGCCGCGCCCATAACATGGCGCTACGTTCGAAAGTTCGTACCTACGTGAAGAAGGTTATAGCCGCCATCGAAGCGGACGATAAGTCCACTGCTACCGCCGCGATGAAAGTCGCTGAGCCGGTAATTGATTCAATGGTTAACAAGGGCATTTTTTCGAAGAATAAAGCGGCGCGTCATAAGCGCCGCCTGTTCGCGAAAGTTAACGCCCTGAGTTAGCGCTCACTTAGACCGAACCGCCGTCGCTGCTAGCCCGCTTACAGCGTTGTTTGGCTCTGATGCGCTTCTTGACTTCACGCAGGTAGAAAAAGCCGGCCTTAAGGGCCGGCTTTTTCATTACTATGACGGGGCCAGGCCCCGGGGCCTTAGCGGAAGGCTCGCCCCCACATCCCCCTATTGGGAGCTACGCTCCCACAGTGACTAATTAACCGAACAGTTGAATTCCACCTTCACTTCGTCATTGCGAGCGCGAAGCGCGCGGCAATCGCCTAACGTTGACGTGACACTACTTGTTGAATCCAGAGCAACCGGACGGAGATTGCCACACCCGCGGTCTGCGGGTTCGCAATGACAAAGAGTTGTATTGAACGCAAACACTGAATTCAACTATCTTTCAATTCATCACTATCATCGAACAAACCATCCACGCAGGACTGGCGGCCAACTTACGAAAAGTAAGAGAGTAAAGAGACGACAAAACTATGAAGGGGTGTGGGGGCTTAGCCCTCACAATGGACTAACCCCCTAGTCCAAATCGTACTCCGACAAATCTACACCACCCGACTCGCCGTCTTCTTTTTCCTGTCGGATGATTTCTTCCAGTGCGCTCATGATGATCTTGGCAAGTTCCTTGGTGCCCTTACCGCTGATTGCGCTAATGCGGAACACTTCGCCCTGCCAATCGAGCCTTTTCACGATGTCTTCGCAGCGTTTGTCCTGCTCGTCCTCTGGTCCCAAATCCATTTTGTTAAGTACCAGCCAACGAGGGCGGCTCGCAAGCTCTTCGCTGAATCGCGTTAGTTCTGAGGCAATGGCTGTTACCTCGGCTACAGGATCGATAGACTCGTCCATAGGCCAGACGTCCACCAGATGTAACAATAACCGGGTACGTTGAAGGTGCTTGAGAAAGCGAATACCAAGACCTGCTCCTTCGGCTGCGCCCTCAATCAAACCTGGAATATCGGCCATCACGAAACTGCGATCGCTTTCAATTTGAACAACGCCCAGGCTTGGGTGAAGCGTGGTGAATGGATACGACGCCACTTTCGGTCGCGCTCCGGACATGGCCCGGATCAAGGTCGATTTGCCAGCATTGGGCATACCCAGCAAACCCACATCGGCTAGCAGTTTAAGCTCCATTAGCAGCTTACGTGCCTCGCCTGGCTTACCCGGAGTAAATTGGCGTGGCGCGCGATTAACGCTACTCTTAAAATGAACGTTACCAATGCCTGACTCACCACCAGAGGCAACCAGTAACCGCTGATCCTGGCGCGTGATATCGCCAATGATCTCGCCAGATTCCGTATCGGAAATAATGGTGCCCACTGGCACCCGGATAAAAATGTCTTCGCCGCTGCGCCCGGTCATTTCACGGCGCGCACCTGGCTTGCCGTCTTCGGCACTAAATTTACGTGCTACACGAAAATCGGCCAGCGTATTAATGCCTGAGTCGCCAACCAGATAGACACTCCCCCCGCGACCGCCGTCGCCGCCGTCAGGACCACCCTTCTCAATGTATTTCTCGCGCAAGAAGCTTGCGCTACCGTTGCCACCCCGGCCGCCGTTGACGCGAACTGTGGCTTCATCTACGAATTTCATAGCGATACTTTACCTTATGTGCCTGCTGGTCGCGAAATGGATAAAAACCCGCTGCGCCATTGAATGCAGCAGCGGCGAGCCGCTTTTTTGCGGTGGACCCGTTATCGGATCAAGCTCTTCGAGCGCAAACGAAAAAGCCCGGCAATCGCCGGGCTTCAAATTAACTATCGAGTTTTAGCCTGGGAAACACCCAGACTGTCAAGACGACTTAGTCCGTAATAATGCTTACGTACGAGCGGCTCTTGGGACCGCGGACTGAAAATTGAACTTTACCACTCGCTTTGGCGAACAACGTATGGTCGCGGCCTAGACCGACGTTTTCACCAGCATGCACTTTGGTGCCGCGCTGACGAATAAGAATGTTGCCAGCCAACACATCCTGACCACCGTAGCGTTTTACCCCAAGGCGTTTGGATTGGGAATCGCGACCGTTACGAGTACTACCACCTGCTTTTTTATGTGCCATGTCTCTCTCCTAACCGCTGATGCCGGTAATTTTAACTTGGGTAAATGCCTGACGGTGACCCTTCTGGCGCTTGTAGCCCTGACGACGTTTGAACTTGACCACTTCAACTTTCTTGCGGCGGCCCTGCTCTTCTACAGTCGCTGTCACTTTACCGCCGTCAATGACAGGGGTGCCAAGCTTAACGCTCGCGCCTTCTCCAATCAGGAGAACCTGATCAAATTCGACTGTGCTGCCTTCTTCGGCTTCAAGCTTCTCAATTTTAAGGCTCGCGCCTTCTTTCACCCGGTATTGCTTTCCACCGGTTTTAATGACGGCATACATTGGTATAACTCCTAAACTGTTCATGCCTTTTGTGGCCACGTTCTGGCCTGGGGCAGGCTGCCCACTGGCAAAGAGCGAGAATTCTAAAGGGATCAATGGGTCGGGTCAAACAAAAAGAGTTAAAAAACTCAGAAATCCGACAAAGTATGTCACCCCGCACCAAGCTTGAGTGAATCGGCCGACTTAATCGCCAGATTTTGCCCAAACAAGCTGAATTTACAGGGGCCACACAACCGAGACAGCGGCGCCAAATGGTGCTAGCATCGCCGCGATACTACAGCCTGTAACCGTAAATATGCAGCTTTCTGACATCAAATCCCTGATGAGCGCGGACTTGACCGCGGTCGATGACGAAATTCGCCATCAACTCCACTCGGACGTGCCTCTGATCGACCAGGTGTCGCATTACATAATTAACAGCGGTGGCAAACGACTGCGCCCAATGTTGGTGGTTGTGGGCGCCCGCGCGCTAGGCTGCGACGACGACGCACCCGTTAAGGCTGCCGCCATTATCGAGTTTATTCACACCGCTACCCTCCTGCACGACGACGTTGTCGACGAGTCCGCGCTGCGACGAGGACGACGCACAGCGAACGACGTGTGGGGCAACCAGGCCAGCGTACTGGTGGGTGACTTTCTGTATTCGCGCGCGTTCCAAATGATGGTTGAAGTGGGCCATATGCGCGTAATGGACATTCTGGCAGAGGCAACCAATACCATTGCCGAAGGTGAAGTGCTTCAACTCATTAACACCAACGACCCTGACACGACCGAAGAAGCCTACCTCACGGTCATTCATCGCAAGACGGCCAAACTGTTCGAAGCCGGCCTTCGCATTGCCGCCGTGCTTACCAATCAGAGTCAGGAGATTGAATCGAGACTCGCAAGTTTCGGTTTGCATTTGGGCACAGCCTTTCAACTAATCGATGACGTGCTTGACTACAGCGGCAGCAGTGACGACCTGGGCAAGAACGTCGGCGACGACCTTGCCGAAGGCAAACCTACGCTACCGCTCATCTACGCCATGAAACACGGCAACCCTGACCAAACCAAACTCATTCAGGACGCTATTACCAAGGGTGGTCTTGAGCACATTGACCAGGTTGCTGAAGCTATCAAATCAACCGGCGCACTCGACTACACTGAAAAGCTGGCACGGAGTGAATCGGAAGCGGCCTTAAGCCTGCTGAAAGGCCTGCCCGAAACTCCTTACCGCGACGCGTTGGCCGCACTGGCTCGATTGTCTGTAGACAGAAATTATTAGAGTATTTACAAGTGTAGCCGCTGGCCGACCTAGGTAAGCACGTATGAACTGTTGCAGCATTAAATTAACTCTCGTTAATTTGCACGGTGGCGCCGTCAGCCAGAGTCTCGCCACCGCGGATGGCAACGCGGTCGCCTTCGCGCAGGTCGCCGGATACTGCGATCAAGTCGTCTTTACTGTCACCTAGCTCAACAATCACTCGTTCCGCGACGTTGTCGTCGCCTATGCGAACCACATAGTGTGCGTCGTTGCGTAAAACAACAGCGTCTCTAGGCACCGCTAAGGACTGCTGCTCGGCGCGAATGGGGATGGCTACGCTTACAAGCTCCCCCACCACAATTTCGTCAATTAAATCGGCTGGCACATCAATACGTGCTTCAAAAGTTTGTGAACGTACGTCGCCTGTCGGAATAAGTGCACGAATGGTTCCGTGTATTCGGTATTCGTTATTGAACACGCTTAGCTGGTCACCCGTGGATACACGGGACAAGTATTTGAGCGGAACAAATGCTCGAATTTCGAGGTTGTCGGTAGCCGTGAGTCTGGCCAACATGGTGCCGCGAGCGACCTCTTCTCCGCCGCGATGAAGTCGCTCAACCACAATGCCGTCAAACGGTGCGCGAGTAGCAGCCCGCCTTATTTGCTCGTCGATTTGTTTGACTCTGACGTCGATAATTTCGACATCTGCTTGTGCAAGGTCACGGTTAGCGACGGTTTGTTCAAGCACAAACTCTGACACGGACTGAGTAGCTCCAAGCTCTGCCTGACGCCGCCGCTCGCTTTCAAGTTGTCGCACTTGAATGCTGGCGCGATTGCGCAGCGCTACCTGCTCAGCGCGCTGAAGGCGCAACGTAGTAGGATCAATCGACGCAACCGTATCGCCTTTTTTAACGCGCGTGCCGGGCTCAAGAACAGAATTCAAAAGCCCCCCAAGGCTTGCGGTAATTCGCACCTCGTCGCGACTGTAGACCGTGCCGGGTACAGCGACAGTCGGAGCAATTTCAGCAACCCTGACACTGTCGACGCGAACTACCTGCAGCGGTCGCTCCGGCGGCTGAGCCACGGCGAGTCCGGAAAATAACGTAGCGGCCAACACGGCCATCGCAGCAGCCAGCCGGCGCGCAACCAAAACCGTGGTCGACGAACCACGCGAGAGATACAGAGAATTAATCGTTTGATCACTCAGGGTTGTATTCGGTGAAAAAATATTTTTCATTATCAGGCTTCCAGCGGTTTTGAATCGGTCACTACAGGGGATATTGCAGGCGTATATTCAACGTCAACTTTACGTCGAGCCCC
The DNA here is from genome assembly GCA_003228965.1 of Gammaproteobacteria bacterium. GTDB lineage: Bacteria > Pseudomonadota > Gammaproteobacteria > Steroidobacterales > SZUA-146 > SZUA-146. Next base: position 4,822 of record QIGP01000245.1, on the reverse strand, counting down.
TGCAGGCTCAAGGCGCAACAGCGACGGAATGAACACCAACGTGAACAGCGCGTTTACAAACATGCCGCCAATAATCACCGCAGCAAGACCGCGATAAATCTCGGCGCCAACACCAGGCATAAAGGCCAGCGGTAACATGCCAAATAAACTGGTTAACGTACTCATGTAAATAGGTCGGGCTCGCAGTTTTACGGCGTCGATAATTGCCTCGCCCGACGACATGCCTGCCGCTTGGCCGGTTCGCGTTTGCAGCACAAGCAAGATGGCATTATTGACAACCAGTCCTAACAAAATGATGAACCCGATCATGGTAAGCAAGTCCAGTGACTGGTTGGTAATCAGGTTAATGCCACGCAGTCCGAGCACACCCCCTGCCATTGCCAGAGGTATAGCAAGGAACACGAGCAGACTGTCCCACAGAGAACGAAACATGGCAGCCATAATTAGAAACAGGATCAGCAGGGCAAGTGCCAGATTCTGTGCCATCGTGCTAAACGCCGCATCTAGCTTGTCGGCGGTTCCTCGAAAACTCATGCTAACACCAGGAGGTAAAGCCGCTCTCATCTTCGGGCCTACTTCGTCGCGTAATATGTCCAATGCCTCTTCGACCGTGACCTCTTCAGGAGGAAGTACCGACAACGTGATAGTACGTCCACCATCCACTCGAAGTAGCTGAGTAGGCCCAACGGTGCGGCGAATGCTCGCAAGCTCGCCGAGGGACTGTACGCCCGCTAAGGGGGTCGCGATTGGAATGGCAGCTAATTCTTCAGGTGAGTTCCATTGGGGTCCCTTGAGAATCATGTCCATACGTTTGTTGCCATCGAAATACTCGCCCACGAACGATCCACTGGTGACCGTGCGAAGCATGCTTGCGACCGCCGCACGATCAAGTCCTGCCGCCGTAATGCGCCGGTCGTCGGGAAGCAGCTGCAGCTCGGGCTCCGAAATAGACAAACCTGGAATCGGTCGGGTCCGCGCCGTAGGCATCGCTTCCGACACAATGCCCATAGCGATAGTGGCCGCTTCGGCTATGGTCTCAATATCGGAACCTTGAAAATCGACGTTGATTGACCGCCCACCATCAAAGCCAAAATTCAGCAAGGTCGAGCGCTGCACGAACGCCGACGTGTCGGGCAGTTCAATGAGCACTTCCTTGTTCAATATCTCAATCATCTGATCAATTTTTTGTGGGTCTTCGGGGTAGATGAACAAGGCGTTAAACGCCCCGAAAGCTGACAGATTGTAACCACGGATATAGGGCTCCTGCTGATGTTCCATGTACGGCTTCAATCGTTCAACAATTTTCGAAGCGATTTCCGTTTCCAACATTTCAACCGTGCCACCCGGCGGTAAAATAAAACCAGCGTTAATTGAATCGGCTGGCGCTTGTGGCAGAAAGTTCGATTTTGGCAGCATTAACACAACAACCGCCACGGACGCGACTAACAGTCCCACCGTCCAGAACGTAGCACGCGTCTTCGTACGAGTTAGTGTGTCAACCCATTTCGCAATATTGGTCCACCAGTGTGCACACGGGTCGACGGCTTTAATTTTTCCAAGCCAGCCTCGCGCAGCAACCGGGAGCACAGTTACGGCAATGACAAAGGACGCCGTTACGGCAACAGCCAGAGTCATCGCCAGATCTCTGAATAACTGCCCTTCTACGCCTGAAATGAACAGCACCGGTAAAAAAATGGCGACACTTGTTGCAGTAGAGGCAAACAAAGCACCACGAATTTGTGCGCTGCCTTTTTCAACCGCCTCTGCAGGCGCCGCGCCCTCTTGCCGTAACCTGACAATGTTTTCCAATGCGATGATCGCCGCGTCCATGACAAGACCTACCGCGAACGCCAGACCTGCAAGCGAAATCACATTGAGTGAGCGTCCTGTTACTGAAAGCATCACGAACGCCACCATGATGGATAGCGGAACCGTAGCTGCAACTAATGCCACTGCACGTTTACTGCGCATGAGAAAGTAAAGCACCGCAGTAGCCAAGAGCATGCCAAGCCCCAGGTTGTCGCGAATTAAAGTAATTGCACGGCGAATATGAATGGACGAATCGAAGCTCAAGTCGATAGCAAGGCCCGCTTCTTTCAAGGGCCCTTCGTTAAGCTCAACAATCGCTGCGTTAATGCCGTCCAGGAGCGTCACAGTGTTCGAACCAAATTCACGCTGAACCGTAATGTAGTAAGACGGATAACCATTGCGAAGCGTGAAGCCATCGCGTTCACGCGGGATAATTTTTACGTCGGCCACTTCTCGCAGGTAAACCGGGCGTTCACCACTCCAACCAACAATGATCTCGTTTAGCGAATCGGGTGAGAATTGGCCGACAAAACGTACGGTGAAACGACGGCGACCCACGTTAGCCGTGCCGCCAGACACGTCGGTAGAACGCGACACCACCGAAGCTATATCGTTAATGCTAATGCCCAGCGCAGCGGCTCTGTAGGTATCGAGAGTAATGTGTAATTCGCGGGGTTGTTCACCCTGAAGCTGCACGGAAGACACACCTTCTATTCGGGCAAGGCGCGGCTCGACTTCAGCTTCAATCAGTTCCTGATAGTTAGCTAACTCAGTGTCAGGGTTGCCGGGTAAAACCCGTACCAACAAAGAGGCCGCACCCGGAGTACGCCCGCCGCCGCCTGTGTTAACCATTGGCTCTTGAGCGTCGAGCGGCCTGGCCGGGGTTTGGTTGAGCGCGTTGATCACATTCAGCTTGGCTTCCTGAATATCGGTGCCAGCAGCGAAGGTGAGGTTAATCCAGCCTGAGCCGCGGGTGATCCAGGAATTGATGTTCGCAAGGCCTGGCAAATTGCGCAGCACATCTTCTTGCGGCTCGATAATCACCGACTCCATTTCTTCAGGAGCAGCGGCACGCCAAAAATTGGCAATGGAAATTTGGGGTTCTTCGATATTGGGCAATAACTGTATGGGCAAATTAAGAGCGCTAATCAGACCGAACACTACGACCAAAGCTACAACCACAGCCATGGCCGGCCAGTGTTTGAAATTGAATTCTGTCAGGCTCATTTTAATTCCTTCTTGGCCAAATCAGACCGTCTGGCGGTGTCACACACGCAATCTTGGTGCGCGTTGTCAATAAATCACGGCGAGTACGGCCTATTCTGAGGCTTGCCCCACGGTGTCAGTAATAAGATACACCGAGCGCACAAAAGGTTGCATGCAAATGAGATCAGACGCCGATTTGGCACGGTTAAATACCGACACTGTCACCTTGGAGGGTTTTTCATGGCTTGCCCGGATATGGCGACGCCCAATCGGTCATTATAAGCCTAATGAATAGTATACCACTGTAAGTCGCGGATTGAGGTCGATCCTGTTAGGCGCGCAGCCGCAAAATTTGACCCCATTGAACCGGATCAGCCAATTCAGTAAAGTCAGATGTTCGGGGTGTAGCTCAGCCTGGTAGAGCACTGCCTTCGGGAGGCAGGGGCCGGAAGTTCGAATCTTCCCATCCCGACCATTAACTTCAGCTCTTTTCTAATTGCGGGTACTACCCGGTGTTACCCGTAAGTGCTCTGTAAGTGCAATTCTACATTTTTCCAAACCAACTGCAGAGCGTTCTGCTACGCTTGGCGAAAACAAAGAAGAACAACTATAATCATCGGTGAATTCAAATCCAAAGTCGACAGCATCTGGGACACGATGTGGGCTGGCAACATCTCTGGTCCACTCTCGGTCATCGAACAATAGACCTACCCGTTATTTATCAAACGTCTTGACGAACTACACACACTCAAAGAGAGCTAGGCTGCCCGCATCGGCAAGCCCATCAAGGAACCGATCTTCTATTCCAGACAAAACAAACTGCGCTGGATGCGGATCGAGGTAACACGGAGACGCCAAGCACCATATTATGTAACAGTCCGATGCCAATCATGTTGACCGCACGAGTAATACTCTCTGAAGTTTTATCCTCACGATAATCTCTGGTTATTTCCAAAAATTCGAATAGTGACCTGTAACGCCAGCTCTTAGCTCAATTGTATCCATGCGATTTCGCAAGTCCCGGCATCCGTAGCGACATAGGCTGATTGATCAGCGATGGTGATGCTCATCGTATTTGTTCTTTCAATGAGGACAGACAAGGCAGAGATTTCGTCCCAATTAAGCTGGTAGATCGCAACAGGCAATTTGATGACCTCGCGACTTACCTGTTTCCACCAGGTATCTGACTTCGTATTGAAGCTATAAACTTTTGTCGATGGTGCTGACCGGCTTGCTACCTTTATCCGATCGATTGAGGGTTCACCGACATCGATCCACAATGAAATTTGCCCATCCAGTGTAACCGCCCGGATATCGGCTTCGTCAGGCGTACTGAGGCCTGCGCTGAATTCCAGGTTTTCTTCTGCGTTTATGCTGTAGGCCATGAGGCGAGCCATCATTCTTTGAAGGTTTTCTGAAGGGTGACGTGCAACGGTAAGATTCATTGTTTCGTAGTGGTCACGGTCCGTGTCCGAAAGCGAGATGTTGAATTTGTATATAGTCGGTTTTAATGTACGCCATAAGTCGATTCCGAAACCCGTGCTTTGATGAGTATGAACCCATAGTACACAAGGTGCGATTGGGAGCTGTGTTTTGCGTTCGGCGGTCAGTAGAAACTGGAGATAAAGTAGAGATTTGGTACGGATAGCGCGATGTAGGCCGAACGTGGCTACGGCGATCTGTGCGCTGTTGCTTACGCCTGCGGTCGTCACGAATTTGTTGCGCATATTTCCAGCCTCAGGACTCCTGATTGAGTTGCGGTACAAATTCCAGTTTGCGCTGTTTGGGCGTAAGCATACTGCCAGAT
>QIGP01000025.1 GCA_003228965.1 Gammaproteobacteria bacterium | reverse complement strand
AATATGTCCAATATTCGCCTCATTTAATCGAAAAACCTGACTCAAAATGACTTTCCCTCGCGACGATCACCTAAGTCCGACAGGCTCCTAGTGTGTAGAGGTATTACGCGCACAAAAAACCCGGGCATTGCCCGGTTTTTTTTACTTAAAATTTGACAGTTTGGTGTTGAGTCGAAGCCTAGTCGTGATCGTCCCGTTTGCGTTCGTCGTTATTCTGCGCACCTGTAAAGGTTTTCAAAAGCTCTTCCTGAGCGGACTTCCAAAACGACAGGTTCTTCTTGGCAATATCGGTAACCACGCTGACCGGGTCAACGCCGACAACGCTTTTCAAACGTGAGCGAATTTGCTGCTGTTGGCCCATGAACAGTTTGAGGCTTTGCTCCATGTAGCTGCTAACCATGCCCTGCATGTTGCCGCCGTACGAGCGAATAATTTGGGATAAGAAATCGCGGCTGAAAATAGGTTCGCCGCTGGCTTCTTGCTCGCTGATGACCTGCAGCAAAATGCTGTGGGTGATGTCGGCCTGAGACTTCTTGTCAATGACCACAAAATCGACTTTCTCGAGAACCAGGTTACGAATGTCGGCGAGCGTGATGTAACGGCTCTCTTCCGTGTCGTACAAGCGTCGATTGGGGTATTTTTTAATTATGCGTGATTCGCTCATAAACTCTGAACCCTGTTTGTTGAAGGGGGAGGGAATGCTGCAAAATGCAGGATCGCTCTAAATGCACTGCGGCATTTTTAAGGTGTTGCCAGTGTAACTTCCCGCGATGCTGCTTTGCAATTTGTTGCGATATGAACTCAGTCTAATGTGGTGATTTGCTTATTTAACAGGGCTTTAGGCTGCCAGTGTTCAATTGCGTACTGCCAAATGTCACGCACTGCAGCGCGCCTGAGCGCGTCCTCAACGGGAAGCCCGATAGCCTTCAGCGCGAGGCACAATTGTTGTGTCACATTTGCACAATCAAGCGGTGGCGCTGCGGTTTGTTTAGATAGTTTATACCCTTGTGTGTTTACTACCATAGGGATGTGTAACCACGTTGGCTGGGGAGGCAGCGCAGGTTCAGCCAGAGCCTGGCGGAGCAGTATTTGACCGGCTGTCTCGTTCAGCAAATCGATGCCGCGAACGACTTCGGTAATACCCATGTTCAGGTCGTCGACGGTGACGGCTAGCTGGTAGCTTGGTAAATCATTTTTACGCCATACAACAAAATCTCCCAGGTCGTGCCCGTAACGAACTCTCTGCTCGCCTTGTAACAAATCGGTGAAGTGAACCTCTTGGTCGCGGGTGAACAATCGCCAATTTGTCGGTGCTGCAGATTCGCACTGGTTGCCGCGGCAAGTTCCTGGATAAACACCGGCCGGCCCATTCTGCGCCGTGATTGTTGCGTTGATGGTGCGACGGCTGCACGTGCAACGAAACGCCTGTTTGGCGTCGACCAACCTGATGAGTTCTTTGCGGTAAAGGTCAAAGCGGTCACTTTGATAGATGACCGGTCCGTCCCATTCAAACCCAAAGGTTTCAAGGGTAGTAAGAAAAGAAGCTGACGCTCCTTTTACTTCGCGTGGCGGATCGATGTCCTCGACGCGAAGAACCCATTCGCCAGAGGCCTGCCGGGCGCGCAGGAAGCTTGCGGCCGCAGCCACAAGCGAGCCCATATGGAGCGGACCCGTGGGAGAAGGCGCAAATCGCCCTCGATAAGGTTTGATGTTTAAGCTTGCGCTACTTGACACAGCAGTGCCGAGTAGGCGAATTTTTGCAGATGGCGTTAGCCGCCGAGCTGGCGCTCACGAATTTCGTCGAGTGTTTTGCAATCGATGCATTGCGTCGCGGTCGGGCGCGCTTCAAGTCGACGAATACTGATTTCGATGCCGCAGGCCTCGCAGTAGCCGTAGTCACCCGTGCCGACCATGGCCAGCGCTTCGTCAATTTTCTTAATGAGTTTGCGTTCACGGTCACGCGTGCGCAGTTCAAGACTGAACTCGCTTTCTTGGGTAGCGCGATCGTTCGGGTCGGGAAAGTTGGCCGCTTCGTCTTTCATGTGGTGAACGGTGCGATCGACTTCTTCCATGAGCTCATTTTTCCAGGCACGCAGGATGGTCCGGAAATGTTCGAGTTGATTGTTGTTCATGAAGTCTTCGTTACGAGCAGGCTGATAAGGGTTGACCTTGGCAGGTGCCAGTAGCGCTGCGCCGGCACGTCGCGAAGCTTTCTTCGCAGCCGCTTTGGCGGGAGTCTTTTTGGCTACAGTTTTCTTAGCCACTTTCTTAGTTACTTTCTTAGTTACTTTCTTAGTTACTTTCTTAGTTACTTTCTTAGCCACTTTCTTTGTCACCGTTTTTTTCGCAGCGGTTTTCTTGGCGACAGTCTTCTTCTTAGTGGCGACTTTCTTCGTCACTTTTTTTGTTGCGATCTTCTTGGCTACTTTCTTTTTCGTCGCCATTTTTCTACCCCTTTATTAAGGTCTGCCGTACCAGAAAAACACTCGATTATATAGCGATAATTGCAAATGTATACAACAATTTTGGCGCTTTAAGGATTGCTGAAATAGGGCTAAAAAACCCTTATAAATCAGGGCAGTTGAACAGGCGCAGGCGCGGACCAGTCAATCTTCTGGTGGCTGGCCACGATTGTCGTGTAAATGCCGCCTCGTACGTAGAATTCGGCGGTCAGTCTCATGAACTTTGGTGCGCAAGCTGCGACCAGATCGTTCAGAATTTGGTTGGTTACTGCTTCGTGGAATGCGCCCTCGTCCCGGTAGCTCCACATGTAAAGCTTGAGGGATTTCAGTTCGATACATAGCTTATCGGGAACGTACTCTAAGTGGAGTTTTGCAAAGTCGGGTTGTCCGGTCTTGGGGCACACACAAGTAAACTCCTCAATGCGCATGCGGATGGTATAGTCGCGCTGTTCTGAAGGATTTGGGAACGTCTCCAAATTGCGTGACGGTGGTGCTGTACCATCGGTACCCAATGCTTCATTCGGGAAAATTGTCACGAACTGTTATCCTCTTTAGCGGCTGAACTGAGATGCCGATTTCTAATGACATTAGCAAGGTGATTACTTTACACTACAGCGATTGTATCGACCATGATCTGGAAACTGTTTAATGCGACTGAGCACGATAAAGCTCGCCGGCTTCAAAACGTTCGTTGATCCCACCACAGTAAACTTACCCAGCAATCTGGTCGGCGTTGTCGGCCCGAACGGTTGTGGTAAATCAAACATTATCGACGCAGTGCGTTGGGTGATGGGGGAGAGCTCGGCAAAAAACCTTCGCGGTGAGGCAATCACCGACGTCATTTTTAACGGCTCAAGTTCGCGCAAGCCGGTTGGCTCTGCGACGATTGAGCTTATCTTCGATAATTCCGACGGCAAAATTGGCGGTCAATACGCAGGCTACGCCGAGGTGTCTATCAAGCGATCTATGAGTCGCGATGGTACTTCTACCTACTTTCTGAATAACACGCGTTGTCGTCGTAAAGATATTACGCACGTGTTTCTCGGAACAGGTCTTGGTCCTCGAAGCTACTCTATTATTGAGCAAGGCATGATCTCGCGATTCGTTGAGGCCAAGCCCGACGATATGCGCGTGTACCTGGAAGAGGCCGCTGGCATCTCCAAGTACAAAGACCGCCGGCGCGAAACCAACAATCGCATTCGACACACGCGCGACAACCTCGATCGTCTGAACGATTTGCGCGAAGAAGTCGACAAGCATCTCAAGCATCTTCAGCGCCAGGCAAAAATGGCCGAGAAGTTCAAAACGTTCCAGCAAGAATCCCGCTTGCTGGAAGCGCAGCTGTTAGCTTTGCGCTATGCCGAGATGGAAGACCGCCAAACGGCTGAAGCGAAGCTTACGCACGAAAAAGAAATAGCACTTGAAGCGGCGGTTGCCGAGTTGCGTGCGGTAGAAGCTGACATTGAAAAGCTTCGTAGCGACAGCTCCGAGCACGGTGACGCTTTCAACGCTGTGCAAGAAAAATACTACAAGGTCGGTGCCGAGATTTCGCGTCTTGAGCAAGATATTCAGCACGCCAAAGAACTTAAAATGCGACAGCAGCAGGATGTCGACAAGTCTGAACAAGGCATCAAAGAGTTTGAAACCGATATTCACAACGACGAAGTGCAACTCAAGGAGTTGGCAACAGAGCTTGAGTCCATGGAGCCTGAGTGGGAGAGGTTAAGCGAGCTTGGCAAAACCTCCAAGGTCAGCTGGCGTGAAGCCGAGGCGCGCATGAACGCCTGGCAGGAGCAGTGGCAGGCCATTAGTGCCAAGAACAGTGAGGCTGTCCAGCGCGCACGGGTAGAAAGCACGCGCATAGAACAGATGGACCAACAGCTTACAGGGTTGGTATCTCGCCAAGAACGAGTCTCTGTCGAACGTGCTGCCTTGTCGGTTGCGGACATTGTCAACGAATTGAGTCAGCTTGGCGGGAACGAAGGTACGCTCCAGTCCAGCTTGCAAAACGCTCAAGAAGAATTACAGGTTAGCCGTGAGCAAATTCAGGAGACCCGTGAGCGCGATGTTGCACTTACCTCCGAATTAGATCAGGGGCGAGCCAGCCTTCAGCAACAAAAAGGTCGTCTTGCGTCGCTTGAAGCACTGCAGCAGGCGGCTTTGAGCGGCGGACAGGGCAAAGTCAGCTCCTGGCTCGAAAATGCCAATTTGAGCGGTCAGCCCCGCGTAGCTCAACAACTTAACGTTGAATCTGGCTGGGAACTCGCCGTTGAAACCGTGTTAGGCGACTACCTCGAAGCGGTATGTGTCGACGATATGGACAGCGTGTCAGCGGTGATTGGCAACGCAGAAGACCTCAATATCAGCTTTGTCGATCGTCGTCATAACGCGGCAGCCGCTAGCAATAGTTTGGCGTCTAAAGTATCTGACGGAGCGGGTGTCGGTGGGCTGCTCGCTCGCGTACAAGTTGCAGGAAGTCTTCATGAAGCTCTCGCTCTTCGCGACCGTTTAGGCGATGGCGAATCGGTAGTTACACCGGATGGTATATGGCTGACAAAACATTGGCTGCGCGTTAACCGTGAAAAAGACGCTAACGCTGGCGTACTTGCGCGTGAAAACGAATTACGTGAATTGCGTGTAAGTGTTAAAGAGTTGCAACACAAGACTGGGCAACTCGACGAACAGCACCAACATGCACGCAGTGAATTGAAGCGACTTGAGCTTGAGCGGGACGAGCGGCAACAAGCTGTGAACCGTATTCACCGCGAACACGGTGATCTTGTCGCTCAAATCGATGCTCGTAACAGTCGTTTGAAAGACATGAACAAGCGCATCGAAGCGCTCGATATTGACGCTACGGATCTGGCCTCCAGTATTGCAGCAATTGATGAGAAAATTATCAATTCGCGAGAAGCATTGGAAACCGCAGAAGCCGCTCTGAGCGAATCGGAAGACCGACTTAAGCGTTTGAAAGCGCAAGAAGAGAGTGCACGAAGCGAGCTTGATCAAACCCGTACAAACTACGAACGTGATCGCTCAGCGGCGCACAGTATTGAAGTCAAAGTAGAGTCGCGCAGAAGTACACGAGATTCTTCTCAGGAAAATTTGCGGCGCCTACGAGATCAGCTCGCCAAATTGACCGCGCGGCGTACAGAGCTCATGCAACAGTTGGCCGAAGGCGAGGCGCCAGTGGCTACTCAGCAAGATTTACTGAACGAACTGCTTGAGCAAAGACTGGCTGTCGAAAGTGAGTTGAGTGAAGTGCGTAAGACTCTTGAAGCTACAAATCAAGCGCTACGCGAAGCCGAACAAAAACGGCAGCATCGGGAACAGGGCGTTGCCGAGCGACGAGAAGCTGTTCAGCAGATTCGAATTTCCGCTCAGGAAATTAAAGTGCGGCGCGATACCATCGCTGAGCGCTTTGCTGAGACCGGGCGCGATATGACAGAGGTGCGCGAGGGCTTGCCTGAAGACGCGGAACCGGAGTTGTGGCAAGAAAAAACCGAGAAAATGACGAACAAGATTGCGCGTCTCGGAGCCATTAACCTGGCGGCAATTGACGAATTTAAAGAGCAGTCTGAGCGTAAAGAATATCTGGATGCACAGTTCGCCGATTTGGTTGAAGCGCTTGAAATTTTGGAAGCGGCTATTCACAAGATCGACAAAGAAACGCGTACTCGCTTTAAAGAAACGTTCGACAAAGTTAACGACGGTTTCAAGAGATTGTTTCCTAAACTGTTCGGTGGGGGCCATGCCTATTTGGAATTGAACGATTCCGATTTGTTGACCGCAGGCGTTACGGTAATGGCTCAACCCCCCGGGAAGCGCAACTCAAGCATTCACCTACTGTCTGGTGGTGAGAAAGCGCTTACCGCAGTTTCGCTGGTTTTTGCAATTTTCGAATTGAACCCAGCACCGTTTTGTATGCTCGATGAGGTCGATGCGCCGTTAGATGATGCTAACGTAATTCGTTTCTGTAGCATTCTCAGAGAGATGCAAGAAAAAGTGCAATTTATCTTCGTTACTCACAACAAAACCACCATTGCTTTGGCAGATCAGCTAATTGGTGTGACTATGCAAGAAGCAGGCTGTTCCCGACCTGTTGCTGTGGATATGGCCGAAGCCGTTGACTTGGCGCAAGCTGGCTAAGGTGACTGGTGTCAGGAATGGCCTGAGAGTACGTGACTGCTGTGGCTGAAGAATCTCGGCCACAGGTCTGAACATAGCCAGTTTGACAGTTACCAGTCTGGTTTTACGCACACGAGAATCGTCGTACTATTACGTTATGAACGAATTACGTTGGATACTTCTAGGAATTGGGATCGTGCTTTTAGCACTGATCTATCTGTTCGCTCGGCGTAACGGCGCCGACGACAATTCCCTGCCTGCGCAGGACACCAGATATGAGCCATCTCTGTCGGCTGAAGAGAATTTTGACGATGTACAATACGCAGATACCGATGAAGCGATCGACGACGACGCTGTTATAAGCGCGACAACCGCAAGTCGGTTCGATGCCAATGACGAGCCGCGAAGAACGGGTTCTAATTTTACTACGGCAACTCCGGCGCCAGGCGCTGTGGATGGCGACGAGTCCAGTTCGCAGTATCCGTCTGATTCGGAACCTGAAACAGATGCAAGCGCGTCCGAGCACCAATCGGTAGCCGACTCAGGCCCGCCGCTTGATAGTGCCTCAACACCGTTGGTGCCTGAGAAAGTGATTGCGCTGCATCTTATGCCAAAGGCGGGCAACATTTTCGAAGGTATTGAGTTCATTGGAGCGATTCAGGCCGAAGGGCTTAAATTTGGACGTTTCGATATTTTCCATCGTTTTGCTAACGCTGAAACAGCGGGTGATGCCCCACCTTCGCAATTTAGCCTCGCCAATATGATTAAGCCCGGAACGTTCAATTTGCATGACCTTGAGACTCAGGAATTCAAAGGTGCCAGTATGTTCCTCGTGCTACCCGGACCGGAAGACGCCGTGGCCGCTTTCGCCGATATGGTTGCGACCGGACGCCGCTTGGCCGCGACGCTCGACGGCCAGTTGCTCGATGCTCAAGGAACCGCGCTAAGTCGTCAAAGCGCCAGCCATTTGCGCGAAGACATTATCAACTATCAGCATGGGCTCTCGGCTGCTCCTGCAGAATGAACGTGCCCTTTAGCGTAAACCTGATCTGCGCTCCAGAGAGTTGGTCATGACGGCGCCGCAGAAAGCACGCCAGCGCGCCGAAACTTTGCGCGAGCAGCTCGACAGAGCGAACCACCAATATCACGTCTTGGACGATCCGGATATTCCCGACGTTGAATACGACAGGCTGTTCCACGAGCTGCGTAAGCTTGAAGAAGATCACCCGGATTTGCTGCTGGCCAATTCTCCTACCCAGCGCGTCGGCGCATCTCCCATAGGCAAGTTTCAGCAGGTCACTCATCGCGTGCCTATGCGGTCGTTGGGAAATGCATTTAGCGAAGAAGACGTCCATGACTTTGAGCACCGTTTGATCGAACGCCTCAAAAAAGATCACGTGGCCCCCGATGACATTGAATTTGCCGCCGAACCCAAACTAGATGGTCTTGCGGTGAGTATCTCGTATGAAAACGGACGGTTAGTTCGAGCAGCGACACGAGGTGATGGCAGCACGGGCGAAGACATAACGCACAACATTCGTACGTTGAAGTCGGTACCGCTTGAACTACGAGGCAATGATAAACCGCCGTTTCTGGAAGTACGCGGAGAAGTATATTTGCCCATTGAGGGCTTCAGGATAATGAACGAGCGTCTCGCCAAAGACGGTCTAAAAGAATTCAAAAACCCGCGTAACGCAGCTGCAGGAAGTTTGCGGCAGCTAGACCCGAAAGAAACGGCCAAGCGTCCGCTCACGGTCTATATGTATTCGCTGGGAGAAATATCAGGTTGGCAGCTGCCCGATACGCATAGCGAAGTTATGGATCAACTAACGAACTGGGGTTTTCGGGTGTGCCCGGATAATAGAGTTGTTCAAGGGGCAGAAGGGTGCCTTGAGTTTCATCAGAGCCTACTAAAGCGTCGCGACCAGTTACCGTACGAAATAGACGGTGTCGTGTACAAAGTGAACAGCTTGGGCTTGCAAGACTCGCTCGGTTTCGTATCCCGCGCTCCGCGCTGGGCTGTGGCTCATAAGTTTCCGGCGCAAGAAGAAATCACTAAAATTTTAGACATCGAGTTTCAAGTTGGACGCACGGGTGCACTAACTCCGGTTGCGCGTCTTGATCCTGTTTTCGTTGGAGGCGTTACGGTCAGTAACGCGACTCTGCACAATATGGACGAAGTTGAACGCAAGGATGTTCGCATTGGCGATACGGTAATAGTCCGACGTGCAGGTGACGTAATCCCCGAAGTTGTGTCTGTCGTTACGAGTCAGCGGCCGAAAAAGACCCGCAAAATTGTTATGCTTGAGCAGTGTCCAGAGTGTGCCTCGCCTGTTGAGCGCGTCGAAGGCGAGGCTGTTTCTCGATGTACAGGTGGCCCCGAAATTTGTCCTGCACAGTTCAAGCAAAGCCTGTGGCATTTTGGTTCGCGTCGGGCATTGGATATCGATGGGTTAGGTGACAAAGTGGTTGACGCACTTGTCGATCATAAATTCGTGACCGCACTTGATCAGTTGTTCATGCTTGAACAAGGCCAGCTTGTCAGTCTCGAACGTATGGGTGAAAAGTCCGCCAGGAAGTTGCTCGACAGCATCGAGAAAAGCAAGACAACTACGCTCGCACGTTTTCTTTACGGTCTTGGAATCCGCGAAGTAGGGGAGAGCACCGCAGCGACTTTGGCCGATCATTTTGGTGATCTAGGCGCCATTGAAAACGCCACGGAACAAGAGCTCACCGATGTCACCGACGTAGGTCCAATCGTCGCCAGTCGAATACTCGATTACTTTTCGCAGTCGAGCCATCAGACGCTAGTGAAAGAATTGCTCGACCTGGGCGTCAACTGGCCTGCACCTGCCGTAGTAGGCGCCTCCAGTCAAAACGAAGCCATATCCGGAAAAACGTTTGTGCTGACCGGCACTTTGGTTGAAATGAAGCGAGACGAAGCCAAGACCAAAATTATTGCAGCTGGCGGAAAAGTTACCGGTAGCGTCTCCAGGAACACAGATTTCCTCGTTGCCGGGGAGAACGCGGGTTCGAAACTGGCTAAAGCCGAGCAGCTCGGAGTCAATATTCTGTCTGAAACCGAGTTATTGGGGTTGCTAAGCTAGATACAGATAAAGATGCTATCTCATAGGTACAAGGCCGTATCGACCGTTCACTGGATCATCTGGGGGTGTTGAATGTACTTGGAATTTCATAAAGCTGCGTTACTGAGTTGCAAAGTATTGCTTGGGCCAATAGTGAAGTTATTTCTCTCTTACGGATTGTCCTATCGCGAGTTTGTTGAAGTTGCTAAGGCCGCATATATAGATGTTGCGACGGACGGTGCAATAGAACCACCAAACATTTCGCTGACATCGGTCCGCACAGGAATATCACGGAAGGCAATCAAGAAGTTATTAAAGTGCCGTGGTAAGGAGCAGATCGTTATAAGTAGCGACGGCCTATACGATTTGCGGATTCTCGAATTGTGGCGTGAGAAACCAAAATACCAAGATGAGTCAGGGAGGCCTCTTCCTTTGCATTTTACTGGAAATCGACAGGTCACCCTTTTAGGTTTAATTAATGAGCTGGGAGCAGATATCCCTCCATCAACCTTGCTCAAGCGGTTGTTGTCGATGGATATGCTGGATATTGATGATGCGGGCAGGTATACACCGCGTATCCAAAATCTAACATCTACAATTGTTGTACCGGATACCGTGGTTAGGGCGATCTTATTTGCGGCCGCGCATGTTGATACGATTACGAATAATTTAAGCGAAGAGCCGAAAAAAATGCTAGAGAGGCAGGTTTTTTCGGTTAGAATCCCTGACAGTTTACAATCCGATGCGCTTAAAGAGATTCGCGCAGTGTGCAATGAATCCCTTAG
>QIGP01000124.1 GCA_003228965.1 Gammaproteobacteria bacterium | reverse complement strand
GTGAGAAAAGTAATTCGCTACGATTTCTCAAGGAAGTCCAAAGCTGCCAAATCCAAAGTGCCTGGAATTGCCGATTCAATAAGTGAAACATCATCAGAAGAAACTGCGGAGCAAAGCACCCCGGTTGATAGTGATGTGGCCAAAGATCAAGCGCCAAATGCTTCTGAATCTACCCTACAAACTGACCTTTAATTTGCTCTGCCATTTCACTGCAAGCTGCGGTTTTGGTTCGTGCGATTAAAGGAATTGGTATTATGATGGCTGGAACGTAAGAGCGCCCGGTAACGTCGGCGCTAATGACTCCGGTGCTCTCCAGGTTTTCAAGATCCCAAATTGACGCTTCGTATGTCGCACCGTTTTCCCACCAGGTAAAACCGAAACAACCGACGCTTGCGTCACAAGTGATGGAGCCGCCGCCGTCTTTGGTTTCGACCGATCCGCCAAGCCACATCACGTAGCGTACGCCGGCACTGGATACTTTCTCGGAAACGCCAGGTTTGCCGAGAAGGTCTGGTAGCGCTTCCACTGTTAACGGGGCCACGCGAGGTTCGAACCAGGGGAACAGGCTGTCAAGAAATACTTGTTCTTCTTTTAAAGTGATTTTGTTGGTTCCGCTAGTGAGTCGTTTTTTGACGCATTCCACAAAAGGTGCTTCTGTTTCAGTTTTTACATTGTCGCGTCGGGTTAGCAAAACGACGCCAGATTCTGGCGACGTTTCTATTTGACTATCGAAAGACATATCAATGCGGGAAGTAACGCATGACTGAATGAGCGTGCACGCAACTATTAAGGTGGCGCCTTTGAAAAACGATTGGGTCAATTCTGACTTCATGGCGTTTTCTCGCTGTCTGAGTCTGTCGGTTCTGATTCGCCGGTCAGTCCAGCCTGATTGAGTCGATTGGGTAGTTCAACCACCAGGGTTACGGCAAGGTCACGAAAAGCGTCGTCGGTGGCTGCGTCTATTTCCGACGCGCCTTTGGTCATAGGCCCGGATTTTCTGTGACGACCGTAGCTGTTAATTTCCATTGTTCCTGTGCGCACGCCTGCGCTGTTGTATATGTCGATAAAGTGGCGCATTGAAACCGCGTAAAATTTGCTACCCGCATCTCCTGCACTGAGCATGGAATAGTCGTCGATGCGTGGTACCAGGGTGAATTCAACGGGCGGCGAGGCTGAGGCGGTGGCTTTTACGTCTGGTAACTCCACCACGGTTTCAAACAAACTGGTGAAAATGTCATTAAGCACCTTACGGTTAGTATTGCCGAGGCCAATTTCCCATTTGTTACCGTTTTGCTGCAGCTCTGTTGTGCTGTAGTTGGTGAGGTTTTCGTCAAAAACAACGCCGGCTCGCAGCGGCAGTTTGTTGATGACGGGAGTTGGAATTTCGCTGTTCACGTCCATACGCGTGGTGGTATTTCCACAGCCAGCTATTAATACAGTTGCCGCAGCAACAACAAGCACCTGAACCCAGTGTCTTAACATGTCGATCGATACTCCAAAGCTTCATTCACGAGCGTCACGATAGCGGCCACTCTCGGAAATACTCTGTGCAAGGCTAAACCATGACATTTTTTTCGTTTAATTGTCATCCGTCTAGGGTAAACTTCTTACGAAGAGCTTCGCATATAATGGCGACAATTTCATGCCACAAATCACGAAGACCGGCCAAAGAGGTGGGGAATTGGGCGCTTCAGTTCTATACTTTATAAAGATATGACGAAAAAGTGACTATTTCGGGAAACCAAAACCGTTTTGAGTCGTCTACAGTTACAGGACATTTCGCAGGAGTTTCCCATGCACCGGATTTTTACCCGCAGCGCGCTGGTCGCTGTCGTCGCGGCTTTTACAATTTCAGGTGCGGGATGCAAATCTGCCACCTCCAAACCTTCGAGCAAACCCTCGGTTCCGAGCGCGTCGCCACCCTCTTCTCGTTCGACACCTTCTTTTCCTCCTTCATTCCCGAGTTCGATTCCATCCACGTCGCCATCGACGTTGCCGTCACCACCTGGTTCGAGTCCATCCAGACTGCCATCGACGCCGAGTACGAGTCCGGGCCAAACTTCCGGTCAGCAGTCGTCACCAAACGGCAAACAGGCCAGTAACAAAGGCCAGGACGGCAAACAGAGCGAGGGTGATACGTCCTCAGATTCCGATCAAACCAACAGCGACAGCGATTTAGCTGAAGTGGGCGCCTCAGTCGCGCGAGCGGCCGACGCGGTCACGAGGGCCTCCGAAGCTCTGGCCAAAGCGCGCGAAAAGATCGCGGCTAAATCCGCTGCTAACCAGCAAGGCGAAGACGTCGGTGACCATCAGGACAGCTCGGAAACGGCTGAAGCCTCTGACGAAGAATCTGCACCAAGCTTCGAAGGTGACCCCAATTACGATCCGTTTGCGGTGCCTTCAGGTGGAGCGGCCGCGGCAACTTCAGCGGCAGCCGCTGTGGCTCAGGCGGCGCAATCTGTCATTGAAGCTCAAAAAGCGCTGGAAGCGGAGTCCCAGGCTACGGAAGAAGCAGAATCGAGCAGTAAGCAAAGTCGCAGTGAGCGTCGAGAGAGTGCCGAGCAGCGCGAACGTGAGCAGCAAAGCGCCGACGACCTGGCCGACAGTGCCGAGCGACTTGAGCAGGCCAGTTCCGATCTGAACAAAGGAAACCCGACACCTAAAGGCTCCGCGTCAGGCGGTGACCAGACAGCTCGTGAAGCGCTGACCAAAGCCGCTGAAGATCTCGTGCGTGCACGCGCTGCACTAATCAAGGCGGCGGTTGACCTTGGCTATTTGCCCGCCGACGTCAGTCAATCTACGGCGGGAAGCGAACTTGTCTTTGAAGACATGGAAACGATGGTTGAGTTTCTCGAGAAGTCTGTTGAGTTGCTCGCCACCGTTATTGATTTGGGCGGGCTGCCCGACTTCAGCTTGCCTGTATACGATACAGCGCGTGAAGCCATAGCCAGACGTGGCCACACCGGCAGTCGCCGTACCGGTAAAGGCAGTCAACGGCGTACCGTCGCCGATCTTGAAGGTGAGCTTAATCGCGCACTCGGTGATTTTGACGACACAATTTCCAATAACCGACGCTCTAACCGCCGCGGCGACGGCCAGGTGGTCGAAGCTGGTAACGGTGGTCCAGGCTATCAAGGATCCGGTGGGCCGGTGCGACAGGGCAGCGGAACTTCCAGTAGCAGCGGCAACGGTAATTCAGATTCGGCTAGCGGTCAGTCGGTGGGTTCCAGCGGTCGGGGCAACGTATCTCAGGTTCCAGATGACTTACCCGACCCTCAGGGCGACGACGTCGTGGCGCGACAACTGCGCGAAGCGGCCCTGGCCGAAACCAATCCTGAGTTGAAAGCACGGCTCTGGGAAGAATATCGAAGCTATCGATCAGCTATTGGCAATTAGACTGTATACATTTCTAATGAGACTGCCGTTTTCGGGTGGCTTTGGTAGAACCTGCGTGCAGATACGTTCTGCACGCATTGAACGCTGTGCCGGGGAGCACTTATGACGCTGTTGTTAGAACCTTCATTACGACTGTCGCTGTTAGGACTGCTGTTGCTTGCGACAGGCTGCGTGTCTACGACGGTGGTTGATGTTTCCGCAAAACCTGCAATTAAGGCATTGGAGGAAATGTCTGAGGACGAGCTTGTAGATATTGGCATTACCTTGTTCGACCCTAACGTGCCTGAAGACCCGAAAGAGGCCTCCAAAAAATTCATTAATCGCGAAGTGCGCAATGCAGAAGCCGCCTATGTGCCGTACCAGTTGCGCAAAGTATTAGAGCAAACTGAAAACTGGGGGGCGGTACGCCTTATCCCTCGGCCAACCGAGGCTGTGGACTTGGTGGTGGGCGGCAAGCTCCTGAAATCGGATGGCGAGATTTTGAAGGTTCACATTGTCGTTGACGATACAACGGGCCGCCGCTGGATAGACAAGACGTACACGGACCGTGCCGGTCACTTGTCCTACGACGAAGACGTAACTGGTGACGCAGAACCATTTCTCGATCTTTACAACAATATTGCCAACGATCTCCTGACTGCCCGTCGGCAGTTATCCATTGACGAACTCAGCCGAATACGCACGGTCTCAAAACTTAAGTTTGCAGCCGCTATTTCGCCATACGCTTACGAAGAGTATTACTCGGTCAGCGGAGACGCTGTAGAAATTAAACGCTTGCCTTCTACAGACGATCCAATGCTTGAACGTATTGAAAAAATTCGCGAGCGGGAATACGCGTTTATCGATTTGCTCGACGAACATTATGAGAGTTTCCACGATGAAATGAGTTCGCCTTACGAAGACTGGCGGCGTTTTAGTTACGAAGAAACTGTGGTGTTGCGGGAGCTCAAGCGTACAGCCAATTTGACCACCGCGGCCGGTTTGCTGGTTGCCGTGGCAGGCGCAGTGCAGCGCAATAAAGCGCAAACGCGGGCCGGATACTACGGTGGCAACGCGGCGCTTTTAGGCGGCATTAACCTGGTTAAGGGCGGATTCGATTTACGCAAACAGTCTAAGTTAAACGCAGCGGCCCTGGCCGAACTTGGCGACTCTTTTTCCGCGGAAGTGAAGCCGTTACTGGTTGAGGTTCGGGGCCGAACTGTAGAGCTTAGTGGCACGGCCGATGAGCAATACGGCAAGTGGCGAGAGCTGTTGCGCGAAATTTACGAATCGGAAACCGGACTGGAAATCAGCGACGCCGATATGAAATTGCCCAATCCGACCCCGGTTAACCCGAACGCGATTAACGAATAGACTCTATTGAGCAGTCCTTCGGGGCGTGCCGAAACCGACTAACAAAAAAGACGCCTCTATGGAACCTCTGGTAAAAGGTCACAAACTCGCAAAACGTTATACGTTGGTCAGACTACTGCACACAAGTGAACATAGTCAGGTGTGGCTCTCGCAAGATGCCGCACTTAAGTCGAGAGTCGCGCTCAAAGTCGCTCTCAGCTCGAACAAAGTAGATCGCGAACTGTTGCGCAACGAACATGCTATGAGTTCGCAATGCATCCACCCGGCGGTTGTCCGGGTATTCGAGTTTCACGACAGCAACGAACACACGATATTGTCGATGGAGTATCTGACAGGCGGTCGCCTGGGCGATTTGATAGGTCGACCTCCCGCACAGTTTCTTCCCGCCATGATTGAGCTTGCTGAAGGCTTGGCCCACGTTCATAAGCAAGGCATCGTTCACCGCGATTTCAAACTTAGCAACGGTATGCTCGACAGCCGCGGGCACGCGCGACTCCTCGATTTTGGTGTTGCCTCTGTACGAGGTGATAAAGGGCTTCGAAGCGGAGGGTCTCCCAGAAGCATGAGTCCCCAGCAACGCGCTGGCAGTGAACCGGGTTCAGCTGACGACCTATACGCGTTTGGTGTGGCGCTGTTTCGCCTGGTAGAAGAGCGCTGGCCCGGCGACGACTACGAGCACCGCAAGGGAACGGGCATCCTTTGCGTGTTAATCGACAAGCTGTTGTCTCACGACCCGGCACAACGCCCGTCAAACATGATCGACGTAGCGGTTAGCTTGCGCACTGCACTTGCCGAGCAAAGTAATGTCACGTTGCCGCCTGACGAATTCGAGTTGGTAAGTCGGGTGTCAGGAGCCGAATCAAGCGACGAGTTTGACCAAATCGATGTGGTTTCAATCGATCAGGATGCGGGAGCACCTTCCAGGAATGGTCGTAGCCGTTCGCGTTCGAAAGGGCTAGGACTACTAGCGCTCTACGGAGTAATAGGCGCCGTACTGTTGTTCTATTTTATTCCTCGTTTTGCAAGCGACGCTGAAGTGACGGCAGGCAATAAGACTAGCGAAGCGGTCAGTTCTGCAGGTGCACCTGCAACTACCGCAACCGGTTCCGCGCTGCCTGTTGCACCGAGCGTTGAGCCGTGGAAACTGGCTCAGGAAGCTAAACTTCGTAAAGAAGCTGAGGCGATTCTTGAGCAGTTACTCGAACAGCAGTTTTATCTTGAAGACGAGCGTGCGCCTGTGTGGGCGTTTGACGAGTTTGAGGAGCTCAAAGCTCTTGCCATTCAAGGAGACCAGGCTTTTCGCAAGAACAACTTCGAAGCTGCGCTCGAACGTTACAACGAAGGCAAAGAGCTTGCCGACAATCTGGCTGTGCGGTCAAGAACGGTACTTGATGAGACGTTATCGGCCGCAGCAAATAAGCTGGCCGCTGCCAATAGTGCGGAGGCTACAAAGCTCTATCAGCTGGCGTTGGACATAGAGCCCACTTCCACAATGGCGCAGCAAGGACTGGAGCGCGCTGGCAACCTCGATCAGGTACTAACTCTTGTTTCAGAAGGTGAAGCGATGGAGCAACGTGCAGAAGTGCGTGCTGCTCGTGACACGTATCAACGGGCCGTTGCACTGGACGGGCAGTGGCAGCCTGCGAAGTCAGGCGTTGCCCGAATGCAGTCGAGATTGGCAAATTCTGCATATTCGCGCCACATGTCGAATGGCTTCGCTGCACTCGAACGTGACGACTTCGCCGCTTCTCAAGAAGCGTTCGAGCAAGCCTACAAACTTAAACCTGGAGCGTCGGAAGTAAGCACAGCGTTGGCTCAGTTGGATACAGCGATTCGTCTCAAGGACGTAAATCGTTTGCAGTCGCGCGCCGCAGAACTTGAGCGACAAGGTGACTTACGTGGTGCTGAACGTGAGTACCAGGCGATATTGGACAAGACGCCGTCTAGCGAAACCGCGTCTTCCATGCGTCGTGTACGCGAACACGCGGAGCTTTCTGAGGAGCTTACCGACTTACTTAGCCAGCCTTCCAGGCTTGCCAATGACAGCGTGTTTAGTCGTGCTCAGAGCGTGCTTGAAAGAGTTGACCCCTACATGAGCGATCCAGTCGTTTCTGAACGCACCTCGCGACTTCGCGGGTTTATGCAGGCGGCAAAAATCCCGTTGCCGGTGGAGCTTCGGTCGGACGGCGTTACCGACATTCTGGTTTACCGGGTTGGGCGTCTGGGAACGTTAACGCGGGAAACGCTATCGCTTCGCCCTGGAGAATATACGGTGCTCGGTACTCGCCAGGGCTATCGGGACGTGCGCGTGAAATTCGAAATATCGCCGGGTCAAGCTGTAGCGCCTGTTGAGGTTATTTGCAGGGAGCGCATCTAAATGGCTGAGCCCGCATCGGTTATAGCAGGGCTTAAACCGGTGTCGGACGCAATCGACGTTATCGCCTATACGCCTGGAGGTTCGCCGCCGTCGAAGCCTCGAAAGATAACGGCATTGCGCTTTGCTATTTTCGTCTTGTTGCTCGCGTCGGCGCTCGCACTTTGGTTTGTATTTACGGCTAAATCAGTTTGGGTTCAAATCGACCCTCTACCTGACACGGTGCAGCTACAGGGTGGTTGGCCGCGAATTAGCTACAAAGATCACTACCTGATGCGTAGCGGTGATCTTGCAGTAAACGCAACCAAGGAAGGCTACGTGTCGCTTGAGACGGTGGTTAATATCGATCGTGAAGCCAGCCAGCGATTTCAATTTCAACTTGAAAAACTGCCGGGGTACTTGCGCATCAATTTACCTTCCGCAATTGCGGGCTCGGTAACCATCGGAACAGACGGCGTGCATGATTTGCCAGGCCCCGACATTGAGTTACCGGCTGGATCGTACTCATTGAAAGTGCAAGTGCCGCGCTACCAGGACTGGTTGAGTGACATTGATATTGAAGGGCTCGGTAAATCTCAAGAACTTGACGTGCAGCTTACGCCCAATTGGTCGGACGTTACACTGACGTCAACACCTAAGAGCGCTGACGTTGTGATTGGCGATACGGTTATTGGGCAGACGCCTGGAACGTTTGAGATTCTGGCTGGGGAGCATTCCTTAACGGTGCGGACAAAAGGATACAAGGCGTGGTTCAAGACGCTCAACCTTACGGCCGGTACTGCGCTTACATTGCCGCAAGTTAAGCTTGTCAAAGCGGACGGTACCATCATTGTCAACTCCACTCCTTCGGCAGCTGTAACTGTTAACGGCCAGTTTCGCGGTATGTCGCCGCAAACGTTCAAATTGGCTCCCGGCAAGTCCTACACGGTGGCCGCAAGTTTAGTGGGTTATCGTAAAGCTTCGCGTTTGATTAAGCCGACCAGTGATGAGGATATTGCGGTCAACTGGACACTTGAGCAACTGTTGGGTGACGTGTCTGTGTTTAGCAGTCCAGCTACTGCAGAAATTTGGCAGGACGGCCGACGCCTTGGCGGTACAGGAGAAGTGCTTAGGCTTCCTGTAAGAGATCAGGTGCTGACCATACGCGCACCTGGATACGCTCCCGCAACGTTAGAAGTTTTGCCCAGTCCTCAAGAGCGACAGCGTTTAACCGTCACACTGCTTACCGTAGATCAGGCGCGGGAAGCGGAACTTGCGCGTAAACGAAGCATCGTAACTTCTGACGGCCAAACATTACTGTTGCAAAGGCCTCGACCATTTCAAATGGGCGCGTCCAGACGCGTTCGAGGCCGCAGAGCTAACGAAACGTTAAGAGACGTTAGTCTGACCCGGCTTTATTATCTTGGTACTCACGAAGTTACCAATGCGCACTTCAAAGCATTTGATGCCAAACATAGCAGCGGCACAGCATTTAAAGTTCGACTCGACGACCCCGACGTGCCGGTCGTCAACGTGTCGTGGGAAGGGGCTACCCGTTACTGCAATTGGTTAAGTCAACAGGAAGGCTTGCCATTGGCTTACAAAGAAGTCGATGGAAAAATGCAGACAGTAGTGCCTTCCAATACGGGTTACAGATTACCGACCGAGCCCGAGTGGGCCTGGGCCGGACGCTTTGCAGGGTCAAGAAGTGCCACGCTAATGCCTTGGGGGGATCAGCTTCCTCCACCGGTAGAGTACGGTAACTTTGCCGGCCGAGCCGCTATCGGATTGGTCAACAGTGTGTTTGAAGAGTACGACGACGGTTATGCTGCAACGGCACCTGTGGGTAGCTTCGCAGCAGACGAAGCGGGCTTATACGATATGGCAGGCAATGTGTCGGAGTGGACGCACGATACTTACGTGTCGGGAAGTGGTTCCACACGTGGAGAGGCCAGAGTAATTCGTGGGTCCAGTTGGCAGCATTCTCGCATAGGCGAGTTGCGCTATACGTTTAGAGACTCGTCCAAGCAAGCGAGAAACGATATTGGTTTTCGTATTGCAAGGTACCTGGAGTAAATGGTGATGAATAGAATCTTGGTAGCATTGGTCGTTTGTGTATTTTCTCTTGGAACTCTTGCCCAGAAGCAAGAGGACACGCCTGCCAAACCGGCTGAGAAAGAGCTAAGTACACAAACTACGCAAACGGTAGAGCGAGAAGTGTCGGAGGAGGAAGGCGATTTCGACGAAGACACCTTTACTCCAACAGAAAAAATCAACGTGGATTCAAGCGTGTCGTTTCCCGTAGATATTTAATGGCTCGCAAGCAGAAGTAGCCCCAATTTGAACATGAAGTTAATGGTATACATAATAATAGATATCTTTGAGGACTGTACATGAACAGAAAATTTCCAGTTGAGTTTGCCTTTCAGGTGTTCGCGCTCATCACCGCGATAGTGGTTGTACACGGAATGTATACCCTGGTAATTCGACCTAAGGCTGAAGTGATTCGCGCGCAGCAATTGGAACAGATTGCCGCCGACGAAAACTACGTTCCTGAGCGTTCGCCCTACATTTTGGTGAAAGACCTCGAACAGGAAATGTGTTTCATACTTATGCTGTGGGCGATGGCCATCATGGCGTATAAGGCGGTCATAGCATCCAAAGAAGGAAAGCTGCTTGAACAAAACCTGATTCCATTAGCCGATGGCGTGAGTATATTGCCGGAAGATACCCGGTCCTATTCTCGAACCGTGCAAGAGTTGCCGTTAGCGCAAAGAAATTTATTGTTACCGCGTGTACTTCGAAGTGCGTTGCACCGATTTCACACCACGCGAAGTATTCAGGACGTGTCGACCGTCGTACGCGATTTGTGTGAGGGCGAATCTGAGCGACTGGATTCCGAACTTTCTATGGTGCGTTATATTGCCTGGGCAATTCCGTCGATTGGGTTTATTGGTACCGTGCGTGGTATTGGTGAAGCACTGGGTCAGGCGCATAAAGCGGTTGAAGGCGATATAACCGGTGTTACGGCAAGCCTGGGCGTTGCTTTTAATTCAACTTTCATTGCGTTGCTGCTCAGTATCGTACTCATGTTCCTATTACATCAGCTCCAGCTGGTGATGGAGCGCCTGGTGCTCGATACCGAATCCTATTGCGATGAACGGCTGGTGAGCCAGCTGCAGGTGCGCTAACCATGTCCGTATTGGCCATAGAGCTTAACGACGCTGGTGTGTTAGCGGCGTCGACTTCTCTGGTAAGCGAAGCCCAGCCAGGCTGTGCGCGCTACGACGACACGAGTATTGATACGGGTCAAACCGCTCAGCAGGTTGCCCGCCTTGTGCCGCATCAGGTGGAGCATGCGTTTTGGCACCAGCTCTCCCTGGATCCTATGAACCGTTCAACACCGCTAGCACATACCTATGCCGATTTAGCTCACGCTCAATTGTCAGAATTGTTTGAACCCTATAAAGGTCAGGTAGACCGAGCTGTA
>QIGP01000450.1 GCA_003228965.1 Gammaproteobacteria bacterium | reverse complement strand
CGTTCTAGCCGGCACCACGAAACAAGCCTTCAAACTCCTGAATGACCTGACCATTGCCACGCACCGGACCATCCAGTCGCTGCAAGTTGCAGTTAACGATGAACGTAAGGTTGTCGAGGTTCTCTCGCGCCGCAAGAGACAGTGCGCCAATGGATTCTGGTTCGTCCATTTCGCCGTCGCCGAATATGCCGTATACGTGGCGCCTGGACGTGTTGGCTATGCCACGCGCTTCAAGGTAGCGCATGAAACGCGCGTTGTAGATGGCGCTAATGGGACCGATGCCCATGGAGCCCGTCGGGAATTGCCAAAAATCAGGCATTAACCAGGGATGAGGATACGAACTCAAACCGCCACCACCGACTTCCTGGCGGTAACGAGACAAAGCCGACTCATCAAGCCTGCCTTCCAAAAACGCTCGCGCATACAAACCGGGTGCCGAGTGCGGCTGGCAATACACCAGGTCGGGCGTGTCACCGCCCTGGAAAAAATGGTTAAAACCGGTTTCGAATATTTCGGCGGCTGAGGCGTAACTGGCAATGTGCCCGCCCAAATCACCGTAAGCTTTGTTGGCTCGCATTACCATGGCCAACGCATTCCAACGCAGGATGGCGGTAACACGCTCTTCGACACGCAAGTCGCCAGGGTACGGAGGCTGCGCCTCTAACGGCACTGAGTTGCGATAGGCCGTGTACGGTAAAGCCGCGCGTTTCAAGGAGCGTTGCTCGGCGTGTTTCTCAAGCTCGTCCAAAAGCGTTGCCGCTTTTTCGGCGCCCCAGTGAGCAATTAGCGCGTCAAGAGAATCCAGCCACTCCTGGCGCTCTTCATCCGGGATTTTATTCTTGTTGTTATTGTTGGACATGCCACTCCTATCTCGGGCCAAACCCTGGTCTAACTCTGTAAAAAGATGCCAATCTTTGCCGCTACGGCTGCGACCTGACGCGTATGGTTCGACTGCACTCCGCCAATCGATACCAGTGTATCGGCGCCGAACGCAGTAGCGTCAGGAACAATGTATTCAAGCTTGAGTAACTTGTTGCCGCCCATCGCAAGGCCCGAATTACAGTCTTCGCGTTTTGCCCATATTTCGACCAGGCCACCCAGCACTTCCGATAGCCGTGGTAGCGGCTCAACGGGACTAGAGCCAAAAGTTAAAGGGTAGCGTTCAAATTTGCTCAGCACGGCAGCTCCTAAGTCGACGATGAGGCAAAATACTAGCTAAGAAATCGTGAAAGGTGCACTCGTAATTATCGATGATGGTTATATTTTTCATCAATAATCGCGGGTGACTTCGATTACTTTCTAAAAATTCGGGTTAAAGACATGGCCGATTTCAATCGGCTACACGCAAAGAAACTGATCGCGTTGCAGGGCGTTCGCCAGACGCGAACTTTTTTTGTCATGAAAGAAGTAGTCGATAACGCGCCGCTTACATTTTGACGGCATCGCTTGACTCTACCAGCACTCTTTAAAAGACTAACCACCACCGCCACAGGAATTTTGCAGCCCACTTGGACCCGGTGGTTGCAGAAAAAACTCGCGCACTACGAACCAATCCAGAAAGTTCACATGGCCATCTTCGGTGAAATCGAATAACGGATTAGTACCCAGATAGTTTGGCGCAAAAATTGCAGTGTCTAAAAACGCAACAATACAATCATTATTAACATCAGGGTCGCACGCATTTCCGTAACCATCTCCGTCTGTGTCCATTTGCAGAGCGTTGGAAATCAGCGTGCAGTTATCAAGTTCGTCCAGAACGCCGTCCATATCGGTATCGTTAGCGACAAGACCAATCGACCACATGCCGCGGCCAAACGTGGCCACGTGCAGTGTGCTGTCGCTTTCTCGCAGCGCAAGCTCCATGGCAGGCGCGGTGGGTAAATTAGTGCCCAACATGAACCAGTAATTTGCCTCGGCATAGGTGTAGTAAACGCCAAGATCGGACGCGACAATGAGGCGCCCTGTATCGTCCAGCAATATCGAATTCACCGGGGCCTGTGGCAGGTCACGCGTAATATCTGTCCAATTGGCACCACCGTTCTCAGACTCGAATACATAAGGAGTGTAGTCCGCCGCGTGGTAGCCGTTAAACGTCGCAAACACGTGGTTGGCATCTTGTGGGTCGACGATTAGCTTAGTCACCCAGCGGTTTGGTAAATTGGCCGCCTGCATCGACTCCCAATTGATGCCTCCGTCCACGGTTCTCCATAAGTTTGCGTCGTCGGTTCCTGCGTAGATCACAAGACTGTCGCTGGCGGCTGGTGCGATAGTAGATAGTGTGCCGAAGGTGAAATTATCCGACGGGATCGGATCTCCATTGGTCAGGTCTGGGCTGATAGCCGTGAAATCAGCTCCGGAGTTAACGGACCGATAGACACGCTCGGCTCCGTAGTAAAGCGTTTGCGGGTTAGAGGGGTCGAACTCCAGCGGCGTCTTCCACGCCCGACGCGACCCCAAAGGACCTACTGAGTACGAGAAGGAATTTCCACCTTGTGCGTAGCGAGCACAAAAGCCGCGCTGACTGCACGCAAACACATCGTTGTCGTTAACAGGATTGATCAACACTTCGAGACCGTCACCGCAGCCGATGGCGTTCCATTCAAACTGATTCGTCTGCGGATAGTTACGCACGCAGTTGTTGTCCTGAGTACCTCCGAGCACCCGGTTGGTCGCTTGCTGGCTCACCGCCACCGTGTAGAACTGGGTAAACGGCTGCCCCTGGAACTTGCCCCACGATCCGCCGTCATTCGAGGACGAATACAGCCCACCGTCGTTGCCCAACAACACGCTATCGACAATGGTGGGATGCCAGGCCATCGTGTGATGGTCAACGTGTACGCCGCTCGAGGCCGAAGACCAGCTTGCACCTGCGTTGGTTGAACGCATGAGTGACACACCGGCGACATAGACCCTGTTCTGATCGGTCGGGTCGACGAACGTTCGTCCAAACCACCAGCCAAACGAAGACTGCGAGTTTGACAGAGCGCTATTAAAGGACTGCGCAGTCCAACTGTCACCGCCGTCGTCGCTTCGATAAAACGCTGTAAAGAAACCGGTAGCGTCAATGTAAGTGGCGTAGAGTCTGTTCGGGTTTTGTGGAGACATGCCAAAACCGATTCGACCCACATCGGGATTTTGCACGGGCAGACCACCTGCCAACCGAGTCCACGTGTCGCCACCGTCGAGTGAACGAAAGACACCGGAACCTTCGCCACCCAGACGACGGAAAGACGCCGCTCGAATGTGATCCCACATGACGGCGTATACGCGATTTGGATTTAAGGGGTCGATAAACACTTCGGAACCACCGGTAGTGTCGTTCAGCCCGGAGAGTACAAGCTGCCACGACAAGCCTGCGTCGTCGCTTCGGTAAATGCCTCGCTCGCCTCCGCTTTCCCACACCGGACCGCTTGCGGCAACAAACACACGCTGCGAGTTGGAAGGGTCAATGCGAATGCGGCCAATGCGAAAACTGTTAGCAAGTCCGAGCGACTGCCACGTTTGGCCACCGTCGTCAGAAGCGTAAACACCCTTCTCGCCATGAGTTGGGTTGTTGCCGCTTGGCGCACCTTCTCCTACTCCTGCGTAAATTCGGCCCTGAGGGTCTACGGCCACGGCACCAACGGCCTGCGCGTACTGCCCCGGCCAAATGTTTTGGAAACTTGCACCATTGTCGGCAGTTTTCCAAAGCCCGCCGCTCGCAGTAGCCGAGTAGAACGTGTTGCTGTCTTGTGTGTCCCAGGCTATATCGAGAATGCGCCCGCCAATATTGTCCGGACCAAGCTCAGTCCAGACTCCACCACCACTGTTTCGAAGTTGGGCTTGAGTAGCGCCAACGAAAAGTTTGTCCCGCTGAACTTGTGCACGCAACATTTGCGCTTTGCCAGGTGGGCCATTGTGGAGTCGGCGCAATGCTAACCATTCGTCAGGCGCCAGTTTGGGCTTAAGTGTGCTTCGGTGAAGCTTCTCGACTTGAGCACCACGTCGATCGAACCAATCGGCTCCGCTCAGCAACACACTCGCCGTGAGAGTGAGCCCGACCAATACAATCCACTTTGTTGCCATCCACCCTGTACGCACGCGTTATCCCCCTCGCTCAACGTGATTTTCAGTGTAGCAGGGTTTCAATGCTCAACGACTGTAAAAACAACGGCATTCACTTTAACTATTCGGCTCCGGCAATCCCCCAGGCGGATAAAAAAACGCCTGCAAGTCAAAGACATTACAGGCGTTTTTATCAAAAGGCGAGTTAGGCTATAAGAGCTTCTCGGGAGCAGAAAAGTTCATGCCATGTGCGACCGAAACGGCCTCGCACGTAATCTCGCCTTTGTGGACATTTAAACCGTTAAGAAAACCACTGTCCTTTTTTAGCGCCGCTTTCCAACCGTGGTTGGCCAAACGAAGGGCGTAAGGCAGAGTGGCGTTGTTCAGGGCATAGGACGATGTTCTTGGAACCGCACCCGGCATGTTGGCCACACAGTAGTGCACAACGTCGTCAATAATGTACGTAGGGTCAGAGTGCGTGGTTGCTTTAGAGGTTTCAAAACAACCGCCCTGGTCGATCGCCACGTCAGCTACCACAGAGCCTGGAACCATGTTCGTAATCATGTCTCGAGTTACGAGCTTAGGTGCCGCTGCTCCCGCTAACAAGACCGCACCAATAACAAGGTCGGCTTTGGTCACCTGCTCTTCAATCGCGGCAGAGTTCGAGAACAAGCACGTGACTCAGCCACCGTACTGGACGTCGAGCTCTCTCAGACGATCGTTGGAACGGTCAAGTATCGTGACATTTGCGCCCATGCCTGCGGCAACAAACGCTGAATTATTACCGACAACACCACCACCAATGACGACCACACGTGCAGGAGCTACGCCTGTCACGCCACCGAGCAACACGCCCCGGCCCTGGTTCGCTTTTTCAAGGTTGTGTGCTCCGGCCTGCACGGCGAGTCGTCCTGCAACTTCGCTCATTGGGGCCAGAAGCGGTAACGTCCCTAAAGCATCGGTCACTGTTTCGTAAGCAATAGCTGTCACGCCTGATTCAATAAGTAGCTGCGTCTGCTGTAAGTCCGGAGCAAGGTGCAAGTATGTAAAGAGGAGTTGGTCTTCACGCAGCATACGACATTCGTCAGGCTGAGGTTCTTTCACTTTTATAATCATCTCACCGCGTTTGAATACCTCGGCGGCGGTATTGACCACCTCGGCACCTGCCTCGCGATAGATGTCGTCGGTGGCGCCAATGCCCGCTCCAAGCTGGGTCTCTATAACAACCTGATGACCGTGATCAACAAATTCGCGAACGCTTTCCGGTGTTAGGCCAGCGCGGTACTCGTGATTCTTTATTTCTTTTGGGACACCAATCAGCATGAGTTTGACTCCAGGTTGCGGTGATAACAGGTGGTTCACCGCAGGTTACGCAACAATCACCAAATATATTTGTGTATTTATCGACTATATTGGTAAAATTTTCTGCTATATGACCTAAATTTGAGAAATATTATGGATCTATCGGCAATAGACCGCTCTATTTTGCGTATTCTGCAATCGGACGGACGAATTACTTACTCAGACCTTGCCAAACAGGTGGGCTTGTCCACGTCACCGTGCATTGAACGCGTACGCAAACTCGAACGACTGGGGTACATTGAGCACTATGCTGCCAGACTCAATCCCGACATGCTTGGCGCCGGACTGGTGGTATTCGTGATGATTCGAATGGACCGAAGCTCAAAGAGCAATTTCGACAAATTTCGTCGTTCGGCCAGTCTGTTACCGCAGGTTCAGGAATGCTATCTGACCACCGGTAACTTCGACTATTTAATCAAGGCTCGGGTTAAAGACATGTCGTCTTATCGCAATCTTTTGGAAGACTCTTTGTTGAGTATCGAGGGCGTGCAGGAATCGACTTCAATTGTGGCCATGGACGCGGTAAAAGAAAGCCTCACTCTCAACATATAAGTCGACTATACAAGCGCGGATTTCACCCTTCAAATCTGGCAAAAAAGTGTGACATCAACCGTGTTCGACGGATCAATACTTAGTACAATGGACACATGACGTTACGAGAACAAGTGGAACACCTGTTACCCGGCTGGGAAAGCTGGTATCCAAGCCTGTTCGACGCCGCCGTGGATCTTGGGGTAATTAGAGCCCAGGTGTGCTCACCTGACGACCTGTATTTGTCGCGTCGACATTCGGGCATTCAAAGTGCAGCGGCACTGGCTCACCGCGACCAGTGGGGCGGCGACTTTGACAACACCGACCGCCAACCGGCTCCCGTTAAGAACAAAAAAAGGCGCCGGGGGCGACGCAAAGCCAACTCCTGAGTCGACGCGAAGCTTAGCGCTCTCCCGGTACTTCTGACTCCTCCGGTACGTCTCCAGACATGATTTCAGCTACGTCGTTAATACGAGTGTCAAACTGAAGCGACGCTTTTTCCAAAAAGTGAAGACACGGCTGTAGGTCGTCCTCAATAATGTCGGATACTCCAAACAAAAACTCTTCGGGCAAAGCGCTACGATGTTCTTCAACAAGAGTAGCGAGTTCTTTTACAGCCTTGCCCACTTCACCCACAAACCCGCGAATATTTACCGCCGGTGCTCTAAGGTCGTGGGTAACTTTCTGGATCGTTTTGACTGTAAACGACCCGGTCGCCATCATCGCCTCTTTGTCATTCACCCAGCTGACTCCGCTACGCTTGTCTCCGACTCAAAGGGCAGACCTGAATACAAACTCATCTCAATGGCGTCTGCCAACTGGGTAGCGTCAAACGGTTTTTCCAAAAAGGCAACCGCGCCCATCTCTTTAGCACGGTCTTTAAGACCCGGCTGCTTACTTGCGGTGATGAAAATAATAGGTGTAGCCGACGTTTGCATCAGACCTTGCAGCCGTTGCGCCACCATAAATCCGTCTCCTCCCGGAAGGTTGATATCCAGTAGCACGACGTCCGGCTTGCTTTTACGCGCTTGCCCAATTGCCGTGACGGCGTCCATTGCAGTCACAACTTCATAGCCCATAGCCTTTAGTCGCACACCAACCGCCAGCGTGAGCTTGCGATCATCTTCAATCAATAAAACTGTTTTCATTTCCCTGCTTCCTCTATTTCGACAATGGGTTCGTGCTTGGTAGTCGAACAGTAAACGTACTTCCTTCGCCAACAACACTCTGTGCTGTCAAGTCGCCGTCGTGCAATTGAACAATTTCGCGCGCAATGCTTAGTCCTAGTCCCAAGCCTGCGCCCATAAAGTCGTCGCCGGTTCCACCCACCTGGTAGAGTCGATCAAAAATTCGTTCGAGATCTTCCGGCGCAATTCCGCAGCCTTCATCTGAAATCGCAATTTCCACAACCTCGGCCTCACGGTCGTGACGCACTGCCATAGTTATGGTGCCACCAGGTTCGGTGTACTTGATGGCATTACCCAGAAGGTTGGAGAGCACTTGAATAACGCGGTTGCAGTCAAACCAAAAAGGCGGGATTTCGTTGAGAAGGCGCTTTTTCAAAAACACTTTTTTAGAATCGACGGCCGAACTCATCGATGCAAAAAGCCGGGTAACCACCTCATCCAAAGCAGTCAGCTCTTTGTTCAGAACCATCTTCTTGGATTCCAGGCGTGTCGTTTCAATCAAATCGTTAAAATGAGCGCTAATCTGGTCGCAGCTTTCAAGCGCATACGTCAACATTTCAGTTTGATAGGCCGTAACCGGTCCAGCGATACCATCAAGAGTAATGGCAATAAATTCGCGAGCCGCCGCCAGAGGTGTTTTTACCTCGTGAGACACCACTTGATAGAATCGTTGTATCTCTTCGTTTCTGGTTTTGAGCTCCTGGTTCGCCCGGCGCAGTTTGGAACTTTGTTCGGCCATCGATTTGCGCAAACTGTTTTTCTGCACGGCATTAGTAATTGCGCGCACCAATGAAGTCGCAGTGACAGTTCGTTTCGGCAAGAAGTCCATAGCTCCCGCTCTCACAGCCTCAGCAGCCGCACTTTCTCCTCCCTGTGCAGTCATTATTACGGTAGGTGGATAGGGGTCTGCTTTGAAGTCTCGCAGTGCGCGAACAACTTCAGTGCCAGTAAGGTCTGGCAATAAATAATCGACGAGCAAACAATCGAACTCTGCTTTGTCCAATTCTTTGAACCCTTCGGCCGCAGAGGATGCGAATGTAACCGTGAAGTTGGCCCGATTGCTACTTTTCAAATACCGCGCGCATAGCGCACTGTACTGGACGTCATCGTCAATCATTAGAACGCGTATGGTTTCACTAGCGGCAGCCGCTTCCGACATTATGCCAACCGGATCATTTCTAAGGGCGAGGTTCATACACTGTATAGCGACCAGTGTGCACATCACTTGAGCGTTATTTCGATACGTACAAACATTCTGTATCTCAGCTACCTGCGTTCTCCAGGCTGCTGGCTACCTACTACCTAGCGACACCAAATTTCGATCCTTTAAGGTAAGTACGAATTACGTACATCACTTGATAATTCCGACCGAAATTTGTCAACAAATGTCACTGGAAAAGAAATAATGTCTAAGCAATAGGACCGGTGATATTTTTCTAGAGGATAACCCTGAGAATGCGATACCAAATAAATGCTTATTGATCGGCACTCAAAATGACTACGCGGAAACGGGAAGCCCTCCATTGCATCTTTGTTTACTGTGTAAATGGGCGCGCGACGACCACGGACTCAAGCAGGCGCTCGCACAAATGGACCGTTAGTTCGTGTCTAATTTTCTGTCTATGATGCTTAACCGCTCTATCCCCGTGCGGTTTTAATTCCCTTGTAAATATGACACAAGGGCCTACACTAAAATTTGACTTTTGCTAAATTGTCAACTGTGGAAACTACGTTACTCTTCCGAATCAGGGGAATCGAATGACAACGGGATCGGTGCTAATCATCGACGACGACGAAGTAGATCGCTATCTGCTCAAACGTCTGCTGAAAGATACCAAATTCAACTTCGAAGTATTCGAAGCGGACAACGGCAGCTCGGCCCTCGAATTTTTAAATAACCCGAGCGACGTCATTGCCAAAGACGAGAATTTGTTCCCTCCGCTAATTATTTTTCTCGACATCAATATGCCGATAATGAGAGGCCCTGAATTTCTCGAACAATTCGCGAAAGTACGCGAGCAAATTTACGTTCAATCCTGCGTGATCATGATGTTCAGTTCTTCAGAGCGAAAAGAAGACCGCGAGAGCGCACTGCAGTACGATTTCGTAAAAGACTATCTGGTTAAAGGCTCTTTCAGCTCGGCCGATCTGCGTAACCGCATTCAATCGGTTATTGCTGAAGCCGGTGCTTAAACAACGAGCAACTCCAAAAGACACATAACTACCTCGACAACGCGCCACGCCGCCGCACAGCCTGCGCGACCAATCCAGCCTCCGTTTGAACTGCCAGGTGAAGGTATTTTTGCGATTTTTTCTCAGGGTGGTGCCATGCATGGGCTTTGGCAGCGTTAAACCACAGGCAAGAGATTCGCCACTCTGGACGTGTCGTCCAGGCACATCGAAGACGTCCACCGCGTTTTTCTGAGACAGCGGCTCGGCTCCCATTCACACGTAACGTGCCAACAGCCAAGCCACCGCTCCGACAAAACCACAGACGTTTGTTTGTGAGATGCACAAATTGGCGCGCCCGGAGAGATTCGAACTCCCGACCAACTGGTTCGAAGCCAGTTACTCTATCCAGCTGAGCTACGGGCGCATTTTTTCAATTCCTGACTCGACGTTGCATCAAGTCGCTTTCAAGAGTGTACATTGTA
Source organism: Gammaproteobacteria bacterium (assembly GCA_003228965.1). Classification (GTDB taxonomy): domain Bacteria; phylum Pseudomonadota; class Gammaproteobacteria; order Steroidobacterales; family SZUA-146; genus SZUA-146. The sequence continues at coordinate 857 of QIGP01000450.1, read as the reverse complement.
ACTAGGGTTGCAAAGCTATGACAGCTATTTTTTACAGCAGCCATGCCTCTGAAACCAAGTGCACCCTGTCGCACCAGGCCTGCGGGGGTATTCGTGTTTCGTAGCTACGCGGCGGCGGCAAGCTTCGTCGCCAGAAGCGCCTCTAGCTTGATCTGATCGGCAACAAACGAGCGAATTCCTTGCGCCAGTTTTTCAGTGGCCATGGCACTTTCATTCATCTGGAAGCGAAAATCTGCTTCGCCGTCAATTGTGTAGTTGGTGTAGGTCTTGGGATCGTCGACGCTTAACACCCGCTCAAGCTTACCGTTGTCTTTGGACAACTCTTCAAGATAGTTCGGACCGATAGTCAGGCGGTCGCATCCTGCAAGCGCTTCAATTTCACCGACGTTGCGGAAACTTGCGCCCATGACCACCGTTTTAAAACCGCGATCTTTATACAGGTGGTAAATATTGCGTACGGATAATACACCCGGATCTTCGTCAGACGGATAGCTGTCTCGGCCAGTGTCTTTTTTATACCAATCCAGAATACGGCCTACGAACGGCGAAATCAGAAAAGCGCCTGCTTCGGCGGCCGCTACGGCTTGAACCTCGCTGAACATGAGCGTGAGGTTGCAGTTGATGTCGTCCTTTTCAAGGACACGTGCCGCTTCGATGCCTTCCCACGTTGAGGCAAGTTTAATGAGTACGCGTTCACGGCCGATGCCAGCGTCGTCGTACAACTGGATAATACGGCGCGCCGTATCAATGGATGCATCGCGGTTGAACGACAATCGCGCGTCGACCTCGGTAGAGACACGCACTGGAACAAGCTTGGTAATTTCCCGACCAATACCCACAGAGAAACGAACGCCAAG
>QIGP01000037.1 GCA_003228965.1 Gammaproteobacteria bacterium | reverse complement strand
GCGACGTAACGGCTGTGAAAGCCCAGGATCAGTAGCACGCCGCCAAGAAGTTCACCGAAGGTTACGGGGTAGGCCATCCACGACGGGAAGCCAACTTGCGCGAAGAATTGCGCGGTTCCTGCCAGTGTGAATACCGTCAATTTTAGCAAACCGTGTGCAATAAACATCGCACCGAGGCTAACCCTGAGCAACAAAACGGCAAAATCATAGCCGGGATAATTATTGGGATTTGTCATGCTTTATTCCTTTAGTACGTATTAGTACTATTTAGTTAAAAAAAGTTCAACTGAAAATGGTGTGAAGTCGGTGCAGTGATTTTTTGATTGCGGCTAGTTCAGCTTTGGACAGCAAGTCGAAACGTTTCTTGATATAACTGATTTGCCGAGGAAAAACCTCTTCGAACAGCCTCATTCCTTTTTTCGTCAACACAACCTTGGTAACTCGGCGATCCTCGTTAGACACTCTGCGTTTCACCAGACTCTTGTCCTCAAGGCGATCGATTACACCGGTCAATGTGCCCTTTGTAATTAGAGTGGATTCGCCAATTTCCTTAAAGCTCAGGCCCGCTGTATTGCCAAGGGTAAACAAGACATCCGCCTGGGGCACCGTCAAGCCGGTACCTTGATAACCGTTGGCATCAAAACTGGCGAATGCCTGATAGGCGCGGACCAGTTCCCGAAGAACTGGTAAGAAGTCCTGTTTTGCTGCGTTAGATGCAGTAATCATATAAACACCATTAGTCCTGATACGAACGAATAATAGTCCGCATTAGGACTAATGTCAAGATAAACATGTCAGTACCAAAATGTCTGTTAGTCTGGTCGCGACGGGAATCCCGGACGCCCATGGAATACACAGTGCGAATCTTATAAACGGGAATCCCGGACACCCATGAAATGCACAGTGCGAATCTTAGACGGGAATCCCGGACGCCCATAGAATGAACGGTGAGAATCTCGGCCTACCTACAAGAAACAGGAAATCGTAGATGCCCCGTTGTGACTGTTGCGAATCTGGGGTTATGTGGGTGTCCGGTATTCATGGCAGGCATCCAACGAAGAACAATCCTGCTTTGACGCTACATTGTTCGATGGTCCGATGAGCGGCGACGCCATTCGCGTGCCAGCTGGATATCATCCCGACGCCCCGGACATTGTCCCCAGGCCTAGTTGGTGGCCGTGACCGGCCACGACTCGGTGACGCTGGTGTCGACTATTTGGATCGCTAGCCTGTGTGACGGCTACGGCATCGTTGCGTCTGTCAGCCTAACGAATAGAATATTGGTCTGGCCCCTCCAATACCGTCTAGCGTTTGGTAGTATCCGCTCAGTAAACGACGTCGTTTACTGAGCGGATACGTTTGATCAAACCTTTATATAACTAAGAGGGTATTTTGTGTTTAAACAATTTGACCGGAAGAAAATTCAACCCTATATGGATTTAGTGACTAGAGTTGACGGTTTGGATATGCGCTCAGTAGACAATAAAATTCTACAAACTATGATCGGTGAGTTATTTGCAACGCACCGAGGTGTCTGCCTCGATGATGGTCGTAAGCCATTTGTTAGAGGTAGAAAGCTAACGAGCGTTGCAGATCGTTACAACAACGTTAAAGAAATGATCTATCCTCCTGAGGATAAGGCCAGATTATATCGGGGCAATTTACCAAACGATCCAGTATTCTATGGCGGGTTTTCGCCGGTCGGTATTTGCAATGAACTCGATATGTCATCTGGTGAAATCATGCAAACGATTGTGTGTCGGAAAATCGAAGAATCCAGGCCAAAGCTGTATCTTGTCGGAGAACTGGAAAGCCTCTCCAATAATGGTACATCATCTTTTTATATAGACAGTAGAAGTGCATACGAAGGTTTTATGAAGTCAATGAATGATTACCCTGAAGATATGTATAAGCAAATCGTTTTGGATCGACTGCTATCGAAGCGGTTTCGCGAGAGACAGAAAAACATGTCCGACATGCGATTGACCGCCTATGCTTCGTATCAAATACACCCCTTGGTGTCAAACTTGGGCGCAACTGTCATTCTGGTGAGCGCAGGTGCGAAGGGAAAACAGAAAGTCTCGGTTGTTTTTTTTGGGTCCATCAGCATTGGCTGCCTGGTCGCGCTGTTCTTGCCTGGAATTGCAATGGCGCCGCTGTTTTAAGTTCTATCGCCCTTCCCGTCTAATTTCGGGGAATCCCGGGGTAATCCCGGACATGGGGGCGGGAATTCCGAACGCCCGAATCTGGGCCTATGTATGAGAAAAAGGAAATCGTAGCAGCGCCGCCGGGACTGTTGCGAACCAGGGATTATGTGGGTGTCCGGAATTCACCAACCTGCGAAGCTAACGGACGCTTTTTTGCGCTCTTTGCAAAAAACGCGCGAGTTTGCGAAGTCAGGTTGAACGCATTGTTATACCTATGACAACACACAATCAACTTCTATCTCTACCAGCCACTCAGGATCAATTAAACCTTTTACTTCGACAAAGGTGCAAGCTGGCTTGACGTCTGAAAAGAATTCACGATGTGCTTTTGCTGCCTCTTCCCATTGGCCTATGTCAATCAACATGATTCTAGTTCTAATTACATCTTCAACACTACCACCGGCCTCTTCAATTGCATGCACAGAAACCTCTAGGCAGAACTTAGTTTGATTGTATAAATCGCCTACAAATGCAGTCTTACCATCTTTTATCGGTGCTGTTCCAGCGACTGCTATTTGGTTTCCAATTCTACAAGCTCGAGAAAATCCAACAGAATTTTCATAGGAAGATCCAGAACTAATTAATTTTCTCATTCGATTCCTCTATGGGTATAACGCATTGCTCAGCGGTGGCAACGTCGCGCAGCGGGTTTGTCGTCCGTCTGCTTCAACTTGTTAGGCCGATCCTATTGTCGCACGGAGATCTTCGACGAGACGCTTTCGGCTGCTAATATGATACTCAACTGTGGAAAACGGCATCGTCACCTCCGCGAATGCATCTATGAGGTCCAAAATTTCCCGCACTTCAGCCGAACGGAAATCAGAACGCATGCCGTCGTCACTCAGTCAAACGAGTTTTTCCTACAGCACCTCTTTGCGTGCTATCGCGGCTTCCGATAGGGGTTCTGCAACACACAAACCAAAGGTGCCGCGGAGGAAATGATCCCAGGCGGAGCTGGTTAGGTCACCCAAGCCAGCCGCAATCGGTGAGCCATCGTCATCGAAGCTGTCCCGTAGCCGCAAGGTCGTGGCATTTAGATCTTCGAGCGCCGCCTGAAAATTCTGTGCAAATCGCGCCTTCAATTTTTGATGGGTTGTGCCGACAGTGTATCTGCCGACCAGTTCGCGTGCCAAATCGACCCAGACTTGGTTAGCGGGATGGAAGTAGCGGCCAGAGGTGGGGCCCTGCGTCGCCATCTTTCCAAACACGAATGAACTAACCGAGGGCGATTCCGAAATCCCGCGAAATCTCGGACGAAATCCCGGACACCCATAGAATGAACAGAGCGAATCTGGGCCTATGTACGAGAAGGGGGAAATCGCAGCAGCGCCGCTGTGACTGTTGCGGCCCACGGATTACGTGAGTGTCCGGAACTCACCATCCAAACGTAAAAGAACAGCGGATGTTAGCACCTCACATTGAACAGACCATACAGCGGATTAAAGCCCATGGCACTGTGTTGTTACTTCAAGACCGTACGTACCTCGATTACAACAATAGACCAAAGACCAAGGGCCTGAATCTGACGTTCAGAAGTAAGCTATCGACTAATTCTGAAGGCCTAATACTGCACAACACCTTGGCGGTAACGGATGATGGAATACCGCTAGGGTTGCTGGATCAAAGGTTCATTGATCGCAAGGCATTCAGTGGAGTAACCTATACAGAGAAACGCCGAATCCGTCACTGGAATCGCCCGGTCAAAGAAAAAGAGAGCATCCGCTGGTACTCGAAACGATGGAACATCGAAATGTTCCACAAAGTACTTAAGTCAGGCTGTGGTAGTGTAGAGAAAGCCCAGCCGCGCCATGCTGACCGATTAAAGAAATACATCGTGCTCAAAAGCATTGTGGCATGGCGGTTATTTTGGTTCGCTCGAGCACACCAACATCACAAAGACGACTGTTGCACGGTTGCCTTAACCGACGTTGAATGGTCAATCCTTTATAGAAAAACCATGAAAACAAAAAGGCTTCCACCTGTACCGCCGACTATTGGCGAAGCGCTTGTATGGATAGCAAAGCTTGGTGGATACATTGGCCGCTCAACAGATCCGCCGCCTGGCATGATCAGTTTATGGCGTGGCTGGCAACGGTTGATGGATATGGTGGAGGATGTTAATGATATTTGTGGGTAAAGCTAAGCCTTTATCGATCACATACTGTCTGGTCCTTTGCACACCTTAACCAAGGAGAGCCTACTTGTTGCCCAAACCATCCTTACGTTTCTATGACAATCGTCAGAAATATCTGGCCTTTGTAAATACTTGTAATGAAAAACGCAAAGTTGGGGAAAGAGCTTCTCGCGAGTTACTTCGTCTGAGCCCACAGCCACCGGCGCTTAGAGTTTTTGATGCGGGCATGGGTGACGGTACCGTCCTGGCCCATGTTATGCGCTCTATGCATCGCCAGTTTCCAACCCACCCGTTTTACGTAGTTGGCAAGGAGATCAGTCTTGAGGACGTTCGACTGAGCCTTGAAATTCTGCCGGACCGCTTTATCGAACACCCGGCAAGCGTCATGGTATACACCAACATGCTCTACAAAGAAGCGCCATGGCTTACTCCCAGCAATCCAGACAATGCATCCGATATCAACTGGAAAGTAGTTGAGCTCGAAGGTAATTGCGCGAGCGAATACGATCAACAACTCGGTAGTATTGACGACTTCCTGGTCGACGGCTGGCAAATAACATCAAGTGAAAAATCCGGGAACCCCTTGTACGTTAAACCTTCTGTACTCGTAGTCTATCGAAAAGACCACAAGTTTGTGCTTGATTCAGTTGTGCCCAAGCAAGGTGATACGGACGCCGAATTCGATCTGGTGATTGCCTCACAACCGTGGCGGGCGCATATGAGCGCCGAGTTTAAAGTTAAGTACGTACTCTCACCTCTAACTCGCGCACTACGTTCAGGTGGTCGCTTAATCGCCGTTCAGTCTTGCGGACTAGATCCTGCATTAGAAATTATTCGAGAAATTTGGCCGGAAGAAGATCCATTTAAAGTAAACCGACACGAGCTGATGCGTGAGTTGCGATCAATGCTTGGCGACGATATCAGCCAATTCATTGTTGACGCCAACGCCGAGGAACACGGTCTTTTTCAGTATCAAATGCACACTCTTCCCGAAGAAATTGAACAGAGCATTGGAACGTCAACGCTTTTTGCCGCCTGGAATGCAGCTATCTATGTCGCTCAAATTGACGACCAAAGTCTGGAAGACGTTTTACAGTCGACCGATTATCTCGATGCCACGTCGCTTATTTTGCACAAACACAACGGCTTGTGGTTCAACGATGAGAGCTTTGTAATCGCACGCCGTTGACCTTTAGCCTACGGGCCAATCACTTACTCACTCTCCATATCTACCCACACTTCAACAGATTCTTCAATTAGCCCTTTTTCGTGGTAATTGAATCGAAAAATTCCATATGCCATTCTTTACACGTAGGTCGTAGCATGCGTTTTAGCCCGCTAAGAATACTCGTCTCGTTTTAAATGCTACAAAGTGCCAAAAAAATAGACCGCATCGCGAACAGCTGACACTGCGCGATGCAGTCGAAAGGTGGTGCGAGTTTAGGGCATTCCACAACACCACACCGCCAAGGCTCACTAATGAAACGTCCTTGTCTGTCTTCTCCGTTATCTTACGGGTGAATTCTCAATCAAACAGAGCCCATCAACACAATGGAGGGCAGCGACCAATCGTGTTGATGAACTCAAACTTTAGTCTTTCAGAAAAACTAAACTCTCTTGCGTCGACTCATGGTGGTAAGGCCAAGCAATGCCGATGCAAACAACCATACGGCGGCTGGTACAGGCACTGGCGCAACTGTACGGCTAAACGAACAGCCTGGATCGCCATCTGAACAGGTAGTGGCCAGTCCGAGAAACGCAGGCGCCTCGACTTCTTCACCAAAATCATCGATTCCGATTCCGCTGAAAAAGATACCAATTCCGGCAGAAAAGTAGTCGTAGGTTCCAGCTGTTGCACCACCGGCAACCGGTGTAAACGAGCCCCAGAGAAAGTCGATGCTATCACCAGCTGCCAACGAAAATACGCCACCACCCGGTGACCAGCCTGGTCCGAAATTGAAGTCATAGTCGTCAGTGCCACCGCCGCCAAGACCGCAGTCACCGGCCGAATCAATCACAAACGAGCCGGTGCAGCTAGCCGAAATAGATGCACCTGCAAATTCGATGAAGTCGAACTCAATGAAACCGCCGGCGCCCATATTGGCGTCGGGTGAGAATCCACCGGTAGGCAGATCAAAAGGATCGATAGCACCACCGTAGGAACCATCTCCGTCTGGATCGCCTGGGTCAAAGGTAAAACCGGTATCGGTAGACAGCGTCAACCAGACTTCAACAACGTCGCCAGGTCCTGTAGTACCGCTGGGTGTGGTGAATTGGAGCGTGGTTGCCGCCTGGCTGCTTAGGCCAAACAAAATCGTGGCCAACGCCAGTAGCTTTCTAAAAGACATGTTCTTTCCCCTTATTATTACCGCTTTAGAACGGCTTGATTGTGTTCGGATTGTAAGCACGGATAAACGTACCTGTGCCTGGTTATATAGGCGCAAACCTTAGGGAAATTGGCTCAAACCGCATGAAAAAATCACTACCCTCTTGTTTTTCATCGTAATTCTGCTATACATGGGTTCTTGTTGATTTCGTCACACAACAAAAACTGATCCTCAATACGGCCCTTCTGCGCCTTAATATAAAGAGCGCCACCCGTTCTTATGTCAATCCTGTGTGAATATCAGCAGGAGGCCATGGAATTCGGCTTTTTTAAACCCGCAAATATTTGGACCTGCTTGTATGAACCGAACTCCAGATCGGGACAAATTAATCATGCAATTGTGCGATCGGCTGGTCGGGCTTGGCACGCAAGAGCGCCAGTCGTTTCTTGACGCGAACTGCGCCAACGATCTTGAGTTGCGACGCGGGGTTGAAGAGCTGCTGGAGTCTATTGAGAACTCAGGGGAGTTTTTGTGTTTGGATGACAGGGAAACAGAGGTTTGACTTAAAATGTAAGAGCACGCGTCGTGGATGACTAGACGCGGTTGCGAGAATCAGTCGCGGCTAGCGCGTATTTCCCTTATTCATAACCTGGAACAACCAACCACGCGCCACTTCCCAACTGCGTTTTACTGTAGCTGAAGACTTACCAAGCACCGCCGCCGTTTCTTCAATAGTGAGTCCCGCGAAAAACCTCAGTTCGACAAGGCGAGCCCGTTCAGGATCGACTTCAGCCAGACGCTCTAGCGCTTCGTGGATCATCAACACATTGGTCGTTGGACTCTGACTGTTACCCGCCAAATTGGTAAGCGTTACCTGAACGCCACCGTCGCGTTTGGCCGCACCGCGTTTACGTGCCTCATCAATGAGTATCTCGCGCATGATGCGAGCGGACATTGCGAAAAAGTGAGCTCTGTCCTGCCACTCAATGCGGTTGAGATTAATCAGGCGCATGTACGCTTCGTTGACCAAAGCACTAGGCTGCAGGTCTATGGCGTGTCGCTCGTTGGATAGGTGCCTTGCGGCGATAGCTCGTAGTTCAGAGTAGATTTTCTCCATCAGTTGCGCCCGCGCTTCTTCGTCGCCTTCATTCCACTGCAACAATAGCTCGGTCACATCTGACACTACCTACCTCCGTTCTTATTCTTAATTCTTGACCCGACTCACCTTCATGGACTTCGTTCAGGGCAACCCGGACTTGGGACCCCAGCTGCTTCTTATTGCAATGGTGTAGCTGTATGGCTGTCCGCAGCATTTTAGTCTAGCACTTTTGCAGTGTAAGATAATCACAGGAGACAGATGTCTGTGGCGTCAAAAGGCACATTAACCGGATTGGGTCAAACGGGTGCGAAGTCACTAAAGTACATAAACCAGGGTGCGCGACCGGCGTACAACGGGTGAACTTTTGCTGGAAAGGTTGTGACAACACATACCAATAGAGAATTTTAAGTATAAAAAAAGCCGCGCTGGTAATCCTGTGCGGCTTTTCCAATCGGTTTAGGTGAAACTATTTTTCCGCATTCAATGCGTCAAGTGCTTCTTTACTAATGTCGAGCTCCGTGCTGCCCTTGGCAAACAGAACCATCCGACGGTCTAACAGGAGGTCGATGTTGCGTTGCTCAACAATGCGGTTCACCACAGTATCAAGCTTTGGACGAACGCTCTCAACAAACGCCTGTTCTTTTTCCTGCTGCTCGCGACCCATATCGGCTTGCATTTGCTGGAACTCGCGGAGCTTCGTGCCGTAGGCTTGAGTTAGTTCGCGCTTTTGATCGTCGCTCAAAAAGTCGGCATCACGAGCACCGTCTTCCTGTATTTTCTTCAGCTCTTCAGCCATCGCTTTGAGTGCATCCTGACGTGGTTTAAATTCTCGCTCGAGCTGGGTTTTGAAGGTGCCAGCCATGTTGGAACTCAAAACAACGCCCTGAACGTTCAAAATGGCAATATTAATTTCGGCGGCAGCGAGGCTTGCAGTAGCCATCATCAAGGCACCGGCTAAAAACTGGGTAAATCTCATACTTTATTCTCCGTACGGACCTGATAAAAGGCCAATCGTTATTTTGGAACACCGACTAGGCGATTAGTTCACGAGCTTATCGCGATCAAACACGCCTACTTGTCAGATTTTGTTACAAAAAATCGTCTCAGGCTAGTCACCCGACACAGCGTCTGTTGCCGTCCTTACTACGTAGCAGGATCAGGCGCCCGCATCATACAATAGTTACGCAATTGGGTAAAAGCCGTGCCCGGCAATAACACCGTTAATCGCTGAATTTCCGGAGGTTAAGTTGGCGATCGCTAGCCCCGGGAGTATGATAGAACAACCTACGTAACCCCACGTATACAAAAGGTCTGCAGCGATGACGATCAAATTTGAAGTAAATGGCCGCCCTGTCGAGTTCGATGGTGCGAGCGATATGCCTCTGTTGTGGTATTTAAGAGACCACGCTGGCCTGACCGGCACCAAATTTGGCTGTGGCATCGCAGCCTGCGGCGCCTGCACTGTCCACGTCGACGGCAAAGCCCAGCGCTCTTGCGTCACTGTGCTTGCCTCCCTTGAAGGTAGAACCATTCGAACTATTGAACATCTGGCTAACGGTGAAGAGCTTCACGCCGTGCAGCAAGCCTGGCTTGAACACGACGTTCCACAGTGTGGTTACTGCCAGGCGGGTCAGATTATGGCCGCCGCCGATCTGCTGGAGCGAGTTGAGAACCCGGACGACGACGACATTGCCACCATTACCAACATTTGCCGGTGCGGCACTTATCCCCGTATTCGGGCCGCCATAAAAACGGCCGCAAAGCTTAAACAAACAAGTCAGCGCGAGAAAGGCAAGCCAGGCGATCAGTCGGCAACTCCAGGAGACGTGTCATGAGCGCGCTCTCCCGTCGCCAGTTTATGCAGCTGAGCATTGCCGCAAGCGGCGGCCTCATGCTGAGCATTCAATTGCCGTCACTTGCCGCAGCGGACAAAACTGCACTGACCAACCCCTGGCTTTACATTAACATTGCGCCGGATAACGCCATCACCATCGGTGCGCGTGGTGCCGAAATTGGTCAGGGGGTTAAAACGTCACTGCCAATGTTGGTCGCTGAAGAACTCGATATTCCGTGGTCTGCCGTTAAAGTGGTGCAACTACCCTACGTGGCCATTACCATCGACGACGGGCACACCAGCAAATTTGGCCGACAAAGCGCCGGTGGCAGCACCAGTATTCCAGGTGGCTACCAGGAACTTCGCACAGTCGGTGCCGTAGCCCGGCAACTGCTCGTAGACACCGCCGCGCACCGCTGGTCGGCGAAAGCTTCCGAACTCACCACTAAAGACTGCGCAGTACATCACCCGGACGGTCGCTCGTTCAGTTACGGCGAGCTTGCCAATGAAGCTGCCCAACGCGAGCTTCCGGCTGATGCACCAAAGCTTAAAGACCCCGAAGACTTTTCCATTATTGGTCACCCAACGCTCACAGCCGACGGTCTGGATATTGTGACAGGCAGGGGCTACTACGGCATTGACGCCATGGTACCCGGTGCTCTGGTAGCAGTGGTCGCGCGTTGCCCCTACTTTGGCGGTGACCTCAAATCGGTTAACGCCAAAGCGGCGAAGAAAATTCCGGGCGTTCGCCACATTGTAGAACTGCCCGCACCCGATCCTGTAAAAGGTATTTCGGGACACATGGCCGCAGGCGTGGCCGTTGTTGCCGACGATACATGGGCTGCTATCAAAGGCCGCGATGCGCTTAAAATACGCTGGGAAAAAGGACCTTGGGGCGACGACTCTACCGACGAACTGGCAAAACGTGCGAGCACAGCTTTGGAAGGCAGTGGGCAGAGCGCACGCGAAAACGGTGCTTTGATTACCGACGCGCCGGCTGAACGTACTGTAGAACACACCTACACATTACCGTTTCTTGCTCACAGCACTATGGAACCACAAAACGCGCTGGTCGACATTAAGCATAATCACGTTACGGTAATTTCTTCCGTGCAGGTCCCCTCTCGCATCTCGGACCTTGTCAGCACCATGACGGGAATCGACAAAAGCAACATCGATGTTGAAATGCCTCGTTCAGGAGGTGGCTTTGGGCGTCGTCTTGAAAAAGACTTTGTTGCCGAAGCAGTACTTATTGCTCAAGACATTAAACGTCCGGTCAAGCTCCTGTGGACACGAGACGACGATTTGCAGAACGACTACTACCGACCGTTTGGTATGCACAAATTCACGGCCACGTTTGACGAAGACAAGAACGTCGACAGCTGGCACCACAAGACCGCCTCTACCGGCAAGATTTTTGGCCAAACAGGTTACGACGGGGCGAAAGACTGGCTGGCCGTTGTTGAACCTGACCAGTTTCCTGCAGGCTGTGTCGACAACTACAAAACCGAATTTATGCAGCTTGAATTTGGTCTTTTGTGCGGCTGGTGGCGCGCTCCGGCACCCACTTTTATTGCGTTTCCTGTGCAGAGTTTTATGGACGAAGTAGCCCACGAAACAGGCCGCGATCCACTCGAACTGCGCCTCGCCATGTTAGGCGAGCCACGTGAACTCGACTACAGCGATCACGGTGGTCCCAAGTTTCATACGGGTCGGTTGAAGGCGGTCACGGAACGCGTAGCTAAAGAAATCGGCTACGGACGCACGCTTGCCAAAGGCCACGGCATAGGCATTGCCTCGCACTTTGTCTTCGGTGGCTACGCTGCCCACGCCATTGAAGTTTCTGTGGAAAAAGGCAAACCCCGCATTCACCGGTGTGTGTGTGTCGTCGATGTTGGACGCGTTGTTAATCCACTCGGACTTGAAGCGCAAATGATGGGAGGCACAATCGACGGCTTGTCCACCGCGATTAATCTCGGCATCACTGTTAAAAAAGGCAAAATCGAGCAGACCAACTTCCCCAACTATCCGCTCATGAAAATGCGTGACGCTCCTGACGTAGAAGTGCATTTGATGAATACTGGCTTCCCTCCCGCAGGCGGTGGAGAGATGGGTATCCCGACGGCAGCTCCTGCTTTGTGTAACGCTATTTTTGCTGCTACCGGCAAGCGTATTCGCACGTTACCCATTGGCCGGCAGCTGGTCTAAAACAGTAAACGTTCACCGTCACAGCTGTGTTTATCTTGGACACCAGGCGCTTCCTCTCCTCACGGAGCGGCGTAAAACGTAATAGCGACAAAGTGACAGGCCGTTCCGGTCATTACAAATATATGCCAGACTAGATGCGCGTACGGCAAGGTGCGGGCCGCATAGAACACCGTGCCTCCTGTATAAGCCAAACCACCTGACACCAGCCAAAAAAGTCCGGCGCTCGACATGTTCATCCAAAGTGGCACGATGGCGACAACGACTAACCAGCCCATAAGAATATAAAACAGGGTCGACAGACGACTGTAGCCTGCTCCTTTGTGGGTCTTGAACACAATGCCCATAAAAGCCAGCACCCAGATGATGGCAAGTAAAGTCCAACCCCAAGGGCCACTCAATACGCCGAGCGTAAACGGCGTGTACGTTCCTGCAATCAGTAAGTAAATAGATACGTGATCGAGCGTGCGAAAAAACCGTTTGGTTTCACCACTTGGCAACGCGTGATACACCATCGATGAGAGGTAGGCCAGGATCACAGTGGCGCCAAAAATACAGACTCCCACAACCGCCGACGTCGTATTTGTGCGTATCGTGAACACAATGAGCCAAGGCACGGCAACCAGCGAAAGCAACAGCGCTATCCCGTGACTCAATGCATTGGCAACTTCTTCGCTGGATGATTGAATTCGCGTTGGAAGAGCTGTCGTCATGGTGTTATCCGGTATCGAGGAGTTTGTCGGGTATATCTTTGGGAGGGGCAGAACAGCGCTCATCCTGAGCATACACTTCCTCGGTAACCTCTGCGATTTTTTCGACAAGACGAGCGTCACTGGATTTTGCGGTATACAGGTTTATGTAAACATCGCTCAGCTCGGATAAACCTTCAGGCACAACTACGCACCCGGGTTCCATCGATGTTTCTACCTGCGGCGTAATCGCAAGATCCGCCGCTACCATGGCGTTTACGGTATCCTCGCTATTGGTATCGGTCACAAGCTCCCACGGAATTCCGGCCGCGTCCAAAGAATCGATGGCATCCTGGCGTTGCGAGCACACGGTGCACATTGCAAGTG
>QIGP01000418.1 GCA_003228965.1 Gammaproteobacteria bacterium | reverse complement strand
TTTCTCGTGTTCACCCTGATCAATTTGGCGAATATATTCATTAGCAATCTTGACACTGTCCACCGGCAGCTTTGTCAGATAGTTGAGCGGTGAATGACCGCTTCCGAATGCGTCTACCACAATATCCACGCCGCTCTCGCGCAGCTCAGTTAGAATTTTCGACGCGCGAGGGAAATTACGCATGATGGTTCTTTCATCAATTTTGAGACTTAGACTCTCTGGTGGTACACCGTTTTGCACAAGTGCTTTACTCACCACGTCGCTAATGGACTGCTCGCGAAAGTGCACGCTCGACAGCTTGGCTACGATTTTATGGGACGTGTATCCGCGTTTTTGCAACATGCGCAAATCGCGACATACCGATTCCACTACCCATTCATCCAACTCGACGATGAAGCCGGTCTGCTCGGCCAGCGGCAGGAACACGTCAGGATTAATCACACCCAACGCTGGATGCATCCAGCGCACTTTGGAATCGATCGCCACAACTTCGTTGCGCTTAAGATCCAGTACTGGCTGATAGACCAACCGCATTTGGTCGTAGCGCAGTGCGTGTCGTAAATCGGCCTCAAGTGATAGTCGCTCGGTCGCCATACGATGCATTGAGTCGTTGTAAAATTCGAACTGGTTCTTGCCGCGTTCCTTGGCCTGGTACATGGCAACGTCTGCGTTTCGAAGGAGCGTTTCAACGTCAGAGCCGTCCTCCGGGTACGTAGTAATGCCAATACTCGCACCGACGACAACTTCCTGTCCGGCAATAACAAAGGGTTCTTTTAGCTCTGTAAGAATCCGCTGGGCGATAACGACTACGTCGGAAGGCTGCGTAATACTGTCCAGCACAACGGTAAACTCGTCGCCACCAAGTCGTGCAATAACGTCACTGCAGTCTTCGCCTTCGGTCGCCGTAGCAATCTGATCTTCAATCCGGATACTGTCGGCCAGTCGCACTGCAAACTCTTTCAATAAATTGTCGCCAGCATCGTGGCCCAAGGTATCGTTGACTCGCTTAAAGTCGTCAAGGTCAATAAAAAGCAAGGCCGCGCTGGTTTCAGAGCGCTTTGCTCTGGCGACAGCTCTTTGAAGAGCGTCTTTCAACTGAGCACGATTAGGCAATTTGGTCAGGCTGTCGTGGTACGCAAGGTAGTGAACTTCACCACTTGTGACCTGAAGGTTGTCACTCATTTCTCGCAGGCTTTTTGCAAGATCTCCCAGCTCGTCAGAACGCCGGATTGGCAACACCGCGTCGTAGTTTCCCTTACCGACTTCGTCAGCGTATGTAGCCAGCTGACGAATGGGGTGCACCAGTTTGCGCGCAAGCCACAGTGCAATGATAGAAGAGATGATTAGCAATATGCCGGTTGTAACGGACACACCGTAAAGCTGACGCTCCTGATCGGATTTGATCAGTTCGCGAGTATTGGTAACAATTGTCTGAGTTTCAGCGGCTATCGTGGCCAATGAAAGCCCCACAACCAAACCAGAATCCATACCAGGATTAGTTCCCACTGGTGTCGATATCACCAAATGGCTAGCGCCTTTGGAGACCTCGCCATTGAGCTGCATGCCAGCCTGCTCATCAATCACTTTGACCAGGCTGCGCCCATAGGCTGGAATGGTCTGAAAGCCGTCGTGCAAAATATTGCCGTCGCCGTCGTAAACGTAGACAAATTCAACATCGCTGTGTTCGAGCGTCGCTTGTAAATTAATTTGAATAGTCTGCATATCCAACGCGGCTACAGCAGGACCAATAGCGGTTGCCAGGTTCTGGGTTATGCCCAAACCTCTTTGCTCAAGCCGCTCCGTTAAGCTGCTTTCCATGCGCTGTGCACCGAGCTCGCTTATACGACTTGCAGAGTGGCCGAAAAAAACCATTAACATGGTCGACATGATGACGATCACGAGCGAAACCAAACCAATGGTCTGCAGCAAATAGCGTGACTGCAATCCTATGCGCATTACTTGTTCTCCAGACTGCGAGTTGTCTGCGCCGAGGCTGACTGAGCCTGTGGTGCTGTGGCGCCGTTATGGGCCGCAAATTCGTTGAGCCGACTAATGTCTTGCTCTGTCGGCTTGTCGAACCGCTGAGTGTCAAAGTAAGCACTTCGAACGCTCTTGGCAGCGGTGTCGGCGTGTATTGACTGTAGTATTGTGTCCAGCCGCTCTTTGATATCCGCGTCAAGGTTCCCCCGAACCAGCTCTAGCGCACGCACCACTTCCTGAGTTTCGTGCAAGACGCGTAAACTACGGCGAAAACCATCCGGGACTGTCTCGCTGTCGTTCCAGCGACTGTCGCTGATAACACCGACATCGACAATTCCCTTGTCTACCCATACAGCCGTGTTGTACTCCGACTGCGAAAATGTGTAAGTGATTGAATCTGATGAGAGCCGCGTTTGACCAACCGCTTGCTGGCTTAACGAATTACCCATCGCTTCAAGTTCAATGCGAGGGACAAAGTAAGCACTTGTAGAATACGGGTGTTCAAACGCGATAACGTGATTGCTGACTTGATCAAGCCGAATGAGTTCGCTGTCATTACGCACGAAAAATATACTACGGTAAGTCGGGCTACCGCCGCGCCAACCACGACTTAACACACTGACATCGGCATTTTGAATGAAGTAAGAAGCGTTGTAGGCCGTCTGGGAAATCCAGTCCACGCGCCCGTGGCGAATGAGTTGGGCCAAACGCTCACGATCCGGGGCCGCAATAACCACGACGTCTTCAATCCCTAAATCTGCCATTTTCTCTTTAATGTAACTGGCCATCGGCTGTAGCGATTGGCTCACATCATAGTTCTTGCTGGAAATTGCACCGATCACCAAAATGCGATTCTCGTCGGCAAAGACAGGCCCAACAAGCGCACAAGCGCCCACTACCAATAAAGCCCTGACAGTCGCACAGGCATACCGAAGTTTGCGGCTCAGATTATTGTCAACTCGAGAAAGCATAAGACGTATCAGATTTCCGTTAGATTTCAATAAAGGAAAGTCTAATGGCTTTACTTACTTCAAACCGTTAAGCGGATCACGGATTCCGTGGAATGGCTGAGGCCAATGACTACGAATGGTGAGGCTCTTTGCATCAGGCAAAGGGCATCAAGCCGTTGATTACAAAACGATTAAATTCTGATGCATGGCTTTCGCACAGCTACTACATCCGTCGACCATTCGCGCGATACAATGTTTTACATAATCAGCCTGGAATTCTTCTACGGAGCTGCTGCCACCTGGTCAATTGTAATCGATACCGTGCGGTCGTCACCGGCGTTCAGTTCTTGCCGGCCGAATAAATCACCTGGCGTCATTGTCGGTTTTCCACCTAACGCGACTCGTGCAACAATTTCCAGTTCATCAAATGCTGACACAGTACGTGAAGGCACCATGGCATCGGCATCTGATAGAACAATGTTGAGCGGTAACTGTCCCACGGTGGCTCGGTGCACAGCCAATGGTGGCCCGCCCTGCCCCCTGGATCTTACGAAAACAAACAGGTTTGTCGAGGGCGTGAGCGAGGGCGTCTGTGCAAGCTCCATATCGAGATTGACCGAGATGCGTACCGCTTCTGGAGCACTCCCAGGCTCACTTGCATGGGCCATTCCATTGAGTTTTTCCTGCTCTATCTTCGCCGTGGCTAAGCGCTGTTCCAAAAGTGTTGTGACTGACCTCGCCTCCTCGGTGTCGAGTTGTCGCGACATGTTCAACATGGCCTGCCACCGTGCAGTGGCAACGTCCCACTGACCAAGTCCGGCAGCCACTTCGCCTCCGTACCAAAGAGCCTTTTTGTTTTCCGGATTCACGCGTAGCGATGCGCTTAGAATTTCGGCACTGCGCGACGCGTCGTTGGGCTCACGACGTACGGCCAACGCTTCAACCAGGTTTAAACTGGTTTCGACGTCTCGCCCCTGAGACAACTGCACACTTTTTTCCAAAGCTTCAATAGCGGGAGAAACCTGGTTAAAACCCAAATAGAAGCGGCCCAACTCAGCCCACGCAAAGGCATTGTCTTCCTCGTCGTGCACGGCCCGTTGGAACTCATACAGCTGTTGGGCAACTGGAGCATCGGGTACGCCGTTGGGCATCCAGTTCCACTTACTGGTCGTGCTGTAAAACACCGCAGTACCGGCCACAATAATGGTCGCGAACACGCCTGTAGTCAACACCCAGGACTGCTTGGTGGAGCGCGACGCTTTGCGCGCAGGGAGTACAATAAACAGCGCCGCAATCACGCTCATAGCGAGCGCCAGCACCAGAAATGTTATGGGCATTAACGCCTCTCCGTGGACGTATTGGCTGTGTCGTCAGCGCCAGAGTCCTGTGCCGACTCGCTGTTCTCTAATTCAGGGGAGCCAGCTTTCATTGCGTTAACACTGCGATGTTTACGCAAAGTTCCCCACAACATCCAAAAACCGAACAACGCAATAAACACAGGGAACAGCTGCAGCAGCAGTGTATTCACTCTCCACGGCGGCCGATAGCGCACATAGTCGCCGTAACGTTCGATCATGTATCTATAAATTTCGTCATCGGCCCGACCGTCTTCGAGCATCTCGCGTACTTGCCTTCTTAGGTCTTGCGCCAGCTCCGCGTTCGAGTCGTAAATGGATTGATTTTGGCACACAAGGCAGCGTAGTTCTTTGCCAATAGCAACATAGCGAATTTGCAGCACCGGGTCGTTCAACGTTTGTGCATCGATTGCCTGAGTTAACGGGGCACACAACAGCACGATCAACAAAAGAGGAAGCGTAAACATGGCAAAAGTGCGTCCATCCAAACGATTCTTCCTATCAATTTTATTTTTCATCAGAGCTGCACCCTGGCAAGAAACTGCTCCTGCCATACGTCGGGAGTTAGTGGCCCTACGTGCTTGTACAGCACGATACCGTCGGCACCTATCAAGAACGACTCAGGCGCGCCATAAACACCAAGATTTATGCCAGCGTCGCCGACAGGATCGAAGGCGTTGGCGACGTAAGGATCGCCAAGCTGAGCTAACCAGGACTGCGCTTTTTCTCGTGTGTCTTTCCAATTAAGCCCAATGATAGGAAGCTGCCCTTGCGCTGCGTACTCAAGCAAATAGGGATGCTCGTCGTAACACGCCGGACACCACGAGCCCCAGACGTTAATGACGTAGGGTTTACCAGCGTAGTCTTGAGTACTAACCGTGCCGCTCGCAGACTCTACCGTTTCCAAAGAAAAGGCCGGAACGGGTTTTCCAATGAACGGCGACGGAATCTTTTGCGGATCCTGGTCAAGGCCCAGCAACAGAAACACGCTAAGGCCCAAAAATAAAACCAGCGGCACTGAAAATCGCATCAGGCCGTTCTCGCCTTGCTACCTGCTTCAACAGCTCGACGTTCAAGGTAGTAGCGACGATCGGTCAACGCCAGAAATCCGCCCAACGCCATGATCAGTGCGCCAAGCCAAATAAAGCGAACCATCGGTTTAATTTGTAAACGAAGGCTGTACGAGCCGTTACCAAGGTCTGCACCAAGGGCCACATAGACATCGCGACTTAAGCGTGCGTGTATGTCGGACTCTGTCATTGGCGATTTTTGCACTCGATATAATCGTTTTTGAGGTTTGAGCACGCCAAGAGACTTGCCTTTGTACGCAAGACCGACAGTCGCTTCCTGAGCAACATAGTTAGGACCCTCAACCTGCTTCACCGTCTGCAACTCAAAGGAATAGTTTCCCAACGTGTACGACTCGCCGGCTTTGAGTGCTACGTCGCGTTGGTCGCTGTAAGCTGACGTGTAAGTAACACCCGCCACACACAGCGCCACACCTACGTGAGCTACTAACATCCCAACCATGGCGCGCGGCATGCGAACGTTACCGTTTGTGCGATAGCGTATCCACAATTCGCTCGCGGTTGAGAGTATCACCCACAGTGCTGCAGCTGTGCCAAGCACTGTCATGACGGCCGTCCGGCCAAAAAACAGCGACGGCAGAACGAGCGCAGCAATAACGGCCACTACGGCTAACCATCGCAATCGACGCACGAGAGAGTTCGTGTTGCTCACTCGCCAAAGTGTGTGCATACCAATACCGAGAGACGCCATTAGAAGCAGCGCAAGCGGAACGAAGTACGCGTTAAACCACGGCTCGCCAACAGACACTTTAGGTAACCCCAGCCCTTCGTTTATGAGCGGATAGAGTGTGCCAAAAAGAACTACGAACGCGGCGCTCACTAGCAATACGTTATTGACCAGCAACGCCGTTTCACGACTGACCAAGTCAAAATGCCCTTGCTCATCAAAACGATGTGCTCTGAGGGCGTATAAAAGTAAGGCGCTGCAAACGACAACACCTAAAAATATCAGAATATAAAGACCGCGCTCCGGATCGCTGGCAAACGAATGCACAGACACAAGAACACCTGATCGCACCAGAAACGTTCCAAGCAAAGAAAGGGAAAAAGCCAAAATAGACAGCAACAACGTCCAGCTTTTAAACAAGCCCCGCTTGTCAGTCACGGCCAACGAATGAATCAGCGCTGTCCCAATAAGCCAAGGCATGAACGAGGCGTTTTCCACGGCATCCCAAAACCACCAGCCACCCCAGCCGAGTTCGTAGTAAGCCCACCAACTACCCAACGCAATACCGATGGTGAGAAACAACCAGGCAAGCGTGGTCCAGGGTCGCGTCCAACGCGCCCACTGAGTATTCAGATCGCCTCCAAGCATAGTGGCAATCGCAAACGCAAACGCAACAGAAAACCCGATGTAGCCGAGATAGAGAACGGGAGGGTGTACGGCAAGGCCGAAATCTTGCAGTAGCGGATTCAAATCTTGCCCTTCAAACGCTCCCGGCATCATGCGCCAGAACGGATTGGACGTTAGCAATATGAACAGCAGAAAACCCACGCTCACAAAGCCGAGGGTAGCGATTACCCGTGACGAAAACACCTGGGGCAAACGACCACTACCCAGGGCTACCGCACAGGTCCATCCGCTTTGAACAAGAACCCACAGCAACAGCGAACCTTCGTGCGCGCCCCACACGGCAGCAACCTTATATAACGTTGGTAACGCCGTATTTGAATTGTTAGCCACATAGGAAACTGTGAAGTCGTCTTGTAAAAACGCTATGACCAGAGTCGCAAACGACAACGTCGCAAAGACCATTTGGCCAATGGCTGCCGGTTTAACCACCGCCATCCAGTTAGCGCGGTTTGTAGCCGCACCTGCAAAGCCGAACACCATTTGCGCAAGCGCAAGCATCAGGCACAAAATTAACGCTACTTGGCCCAGCTCAGGGATCATTGAAACGTCCTTTGTTGTATTCGAAGTTGCATAGTAGTTTGTAGCCTCATCACCAAGGTGAACCGACTAAACTTAATAATCGGTCTCAGGCGGTTTTTGCTTCAGTGAGTCAGCCACTTCAGGCGGCATATAGTTTTCGTCGTGCTTGGCTAAAATATTTTCAGCAACGAATTCGCCGTACTGATTAAGCTTTCCGGTTGCCACAACGCCCTGTCCTTCGCGGAACAGGTCAGGTAACAAACCGTTGTAGAGTACTTTTACTTCTTGCGCAAAATCGGTCACGACGAAACTGACATCCAGTGACTCAGGCACACGTATGAAACTACCGTCCTTAACCATACCACCTAGCCGAAAAGACTGGTCGCCTTTAACTGCACCCGCCACCACCTGGCTTGGATCGAAAAAATAGGACTTCAGGTCATCACATCCGCGAAGACCAAATACAGCTGCCAGCGACACGCCCACCAGCAACGTAATAACACTCAGCATTCGATTTCGACGGGGAGTCATGGTGATATTTCCTCAAGAACTTCGGTTCGTGCGTCGTTGTGACGCGCACGCGCAGCGGCTCGCTTTAGCAACGAGGCGTGCTGCAACTTTGCTACCCATACGTTGGCAATCAACACTATCAAGGTAAGCACGTAGCACGGCCATACGTAAATTCCGTCGCCATCCATGTTCAACCATTCAATCATGATTGCACCAACTCCTGCACCCAGCGCTTGCGCGATTCGCGTAGCAGCACTTCATTGCGTGTACGCATGAGAATCAAGGCAACCAGGTAGAGCGTAAACCCGAGCACCATAAGCAACAATGGCATAAGCATGCTCGAGTCGATTCCGGATTTCCCTGCAACCGATACGCTTGCCGACTGGTGCAACGTATTCCACCAATTTACCGAGTAGTGGATGATGGGTACGTTAACTACGCCAACAATAGCGAGAATGGCCGCAGCGCGATCGCCTTGCGCCCTGTCCTCGAACGCGTTGCGTAGAAGCACAACACCCATAAACAAAAACAACAGCACGAGTTCTGACGTAAGCCTTGCGTCCCACACCCAGTAAGTGCCCCACGTGGGCTTACCCCAAATGGCGCCGGTAACCAAGGCCAGAAACGTAAGTGCCGCTCCAGCCGGGGCAATGGCTGCCGCCACGGCATGGGCAAGCTTCATGCGCCAAATCCAGCCAATGGCTGACGCGACGGCCATCGATGTGTAACACCACATAGATAGCCACGCCGAAGGCACATGCACGTACATAATGCGGACCGTGTGGCCCATTTGGTAATCTTCAGGTGAACGCACCAGCCCAAGGTACGCCGCTACGGCCGATAGAATGAGCGCCGGCCACATAAACCAGGGAATGGCACGACCGGCCCAACGATAGAAATGCGGTGGCGAGCTCATTTGGTAAAACCATGTCATGAAAGCGTTCATGCGAATTAACGGTATCCTGGCGTCAGTAGGTGGCAACGTGTGGCGCCACTCCAAAGAGTTATTCTAACAGCGCCATGAAATTGTGAAAAGCTAATCGAGACTCACCCGAATGGCGGCGGCTGTGGCGAATGGTGAGAGCGTTACAGACAGTAGACAAATGGCCACAAGCATGTTTAGAAGACCTGCCGCATTATCCCCCTTAGAGGCAAGTTCAGTGGCCTGAGTTCCCAAAATCAATACAGGCACCATCAAAGGCAGCACCAACACGGCGAACAACAGCCCGCCTTGACGAATACTAACAGTGAGAGCGGCACCAATCGCGCCCAATGAGCTCAAACTTAAGCTCCCTAGGAGCAAAGAAACCATCAAAGTGGTGTAGCCCTGAGGCGCCATATTCAGAGAATAGGCGGCCAACGGACTTAACAGAACGAGCGGCAGGCCCGAAACCAGCCAGTGGGCCATTTGTTTGGCTATGACCTGTAGCCATAACGGCAAGGCCGACAGCGCCATCAGCTGCAAACTACCGTCCTCAAAGTCTCCGCGAAACAGCGTTTGCTGAGCGAGCATCGCAGCCAGAAGCGCGGCTACCCACACAGCGGAGCTTGCAATAGTCGCAAGACGTTGAGGAGAAGGGTCGGTACTTAGTGGAAACAACGCTACAACTACCGCGAAAAAAAGTAAGGGTGTAAGGACCGAGCCGTACCGTCGGCCAAGCTGCGTGAGTTCCTTGCGCAGCTGAAGCGAAAACGCGCGGCGGTAAGACAGCTCGTTCACGAAGTTAGCCCCAATGTCTGCACCTGCTCGGGATTTATGGCAGGCTTTTGGTGCGCGCTCAGTATCAGGCAGCCACCCCTGGCAACGTGCGCCTCGATTAACGCGTTCACCCACTCGACACCTGCAGCATCCAGATTAGCGTAAGGCTCATCCCAGACCCACACAGGGACGTGGCTCAACACGGAACGCAGTAACGCCACCCTGCGCTTCTGCCCCGCTGACAGACTGCACGCTAACAACGACGTCAGTGAATCGAGCTGATGCTCTTCAGTCGCTTGCTGGATTTCGTCGTTTGACAGTTCACGATACAGACCGGCACCCCACTGCAGATTTTCAGCCACCGTGAGCGCTGGATTGAGCGCCTCCTGATGTCCCGTGTAGGCAAGCTGCCCACGAACTTCGCCGGTTGTAAGAATACGCTTGTCATGGGTCCACGTAACGTTACCGCGTTCGGTAATAGTCAGTCCGCAGAGCACTTTTAACAGAGTGGTTTTGCCACTGCCATTGGCCCCGCATACATGGAGCACGGGTAAATTCAGGGTAAATGAGAGGTCGTTAAACAGACAGCGATCACCTCGCCATAGCTCAAGGCCTGTGGCGCTAACACGCACGTTTGGATACGTATTTTGTGGCAGCGTAGATACGCTATCGATACTCATGAAGTCGCAACCCCACGCTTAGCGGTGCTTGGTTTGGTGCCCGGGGCGAGACTTGAACTCGCACTTCCTTTCGGAAAACGGATTTTAAGTCCGCAGCGTCTACCGATTCCGCCACCCGGGCTGTTTAGGTCGTGCCTGATCAATAATTGGAGGCTAGACCCGGAATCGAACCGGGGTACACGGCTTTGCAGGCCGTTACATCACCACTCTGCCATCTAGCCAGTAACGTCGTCGGGGCGTTGCGGCGGTGTGACCACCCCCGCAGGACGCGGAACTTTAGCATATCAATAGTGGAATTGCAGGCCTGAAAGGCCAATTTTAGCCCCAAGCGGTTGTGGCACAGCAGTGAAAGCCCTAACTTTTACGTGCCGCCAATGCTTCCAATTGCCCGGGTGTAGCTTCGGTTTGATGGTCGCGTTTCCAGTCGGCATAAGACATGCCGTACACTGCCTGGTGAGCGTCTTCAAGCGCAAGATCGACGCCCTGCTCTTCGGCGCCTGCAACATACCATTTGCTTAAACAGTTACGGCAAAAATCGG
>QIGP01000095.1 GCA_003228965.1 Gammaproteobacteria bacterium | reverse complement strand
AGGACAAACTTGGGACGGCGGGCAATCAGGTGGCGCAAATGACCGTGCGTGTCTGTAGCGATATTGACGATCCGCTGGAGCGTCTGCTGGCAGTGAGTAAAGGCACGCGGCGCGCCAAAGAGCTTACTAACGCGATCGGTGCCAAGAACATGACCGACTACGCGCAGTTTATTCCGTCTACGTTAACGGCTTCGGCGGCACGTCTCGCCAGTCGTATGGGCCTCGCAAACCGCGTCAAACCACTGTACAACTGTGTGATCACGAACGTACCAGGACCGCAGATACCGCTGTATTTTACCGGTGCCCGCATGATAAGTACGTTTGGCATGGGCCCCCCAATTGACGGCACAGGGCTGTTTCACGCCATTGGCAGTTACTGCGGTGCGTTTAATATTGCGGTGTGCTGTTGCCGGGACATGATGCCGGATCCTGCGTTTTATGCTCAATGCTTGCAGGAGTCGTTTGACGAGTTGCTTGCAGCGACCAAGAGTTTGCAGGGAGCTTGCGACGACGAAGAGAAGCCTTCGCGTAAGAAGGCTGCCAATAAGAAAACGTCAAAGAAAAAGGTGGCTAAGAGCAGCGTAGAAAATCCGCTTGAAGAATTGCCTGCGCCGAGGAAGAAAGTGGTTAGTAAGAAGAAACCCGTCATCCGAAAACGGGCGAAGAAAATGTCCAGGTCGACGTGAACAATAATTTTTCAGGAGCCTTTTTAGAACATGCCCAACTCCGCCTCAAAAGAATCGATTGAAGAAAGTCGTGTAGAACAATTTCTCGTTGCCAATCATCTCAAGATTGCCTACGAAGAGTTTGGAAACGCTGATCATCCACCCATTGTGCTAGTGATGGGGCTAGGTACCCAAATGATTGCGTGGCCCGATGAGTTTTGCCAGGGCTTCGCCGACAAGGGATACCGGGTTATTCGTTTTGACAATCGGGATATCGGATTGTCCGAAAAAATACTCGTTGATCGTCCCGTATCAATTCCTCGTCTACTTCTAAAAGCGCGCTTTGGGCTTTCCATGAACGTGCCTTATACGCTCGAAGATATGGCGCAGGACACGGTTGGGGTAATGGATTCATTGGACATTGAGTCAGCGCATATCGTAGGTGCATCGATGGGTGGGATGATTGCGCAAATTACTACGGGGCTGTTTTCAAGCCGGGTTCGTTCGTTGACCTCAATAATGTCTACGACAGGTAACCCCAAATTACCGGGCACCCGGCCTAGCGCCGCTAGACGAATGTTGGTGCGTCCGGACAGTTCCAATGAGGACAGTGTTGTTGAGCACGGAATAAAAACCTGGGCGATCATTGGTAGCCCCGATTTCAAACCGTCACAGGACGAGCTGCGCGCGCGCCTGTTACGAGGTATTCGACGATCCTATTATCCAGCAGGCTATCGCAATCAATTTGCCGCAATAATCGAGAATGGTGACCGACGTGAATTGTTGTCTACGATCGATAAACCAACGCTTGTCATCCACGGTAAAGAGGATGTTTTAATTCCGGTGCAAGGTGGTATCGATACGGCCGATTGTATTGCCGGAGCGAAACTCAAGATCTATGAGGGCATGGGGCACGATTTACCCAGGCAGCTGGTTCCTCGATTTGTTCAGCTTATTGACGATCACATCCGCAATGCTGAATAGCTTGCCGTAAATCCAAGTGGAAAGCTTGCGAGTTAGTGACGTCAGGTACAATTATTTTTACTGTTTGAAGACATGTTTATGCGTCGTTGGATACGTCTGGCTGCGCCAGGTTTAACCAGCGAATATTCGAACACGATTCTGATTAACAGAACAGGGGGTGACCGATGAAACACTTGCTATGGAGTAAGACACTACTGGTCTTGGTAGCATTCTCTTTTTTTTCTGAAGTAGATTCGCACGCTGCGCAATCCGCTTGGATCGTACAGCTGAAGCCTGCAACTTCAGTCTCTCAATCTCGCGCGCAACTAAGTGCGGTAATAGGTAGAGAGTTGAGAGTTGAACGCGAATATTCTCGCGTGTTCAAGGGTTTCGCAGCCCAACTCAGTGATGAGGAGGCATCTCGGTTGGGTCGTCATGACTTGGTACTTCGCATTGAGAAAGACATTGCGTACAGGCTGAACATGCCCGCTGCATCGAACTCTTTGACTATCAGGAGTGCCTCACACGATCAGGCGGGGTTGGACAGTAGTGGCGATCCTGTCATTGACTTGATTCAGGCGAACTCTGTGTGGGACGGGTCGGCAACGAATGACAATGGACACCTTGGCGAAGGCGTTATTGTCGGCACGACCGGGACTGGAATCAGTGGAAGTCATCCGTCGTTCGCGGCAACCGGTGGCGATGGTTACACGCACATTAACCCGTTGGGTGACGGCGTCTATTTGGGAGAATGTTTAACTTCGGCTGAGATTGTGTGTAACAGCAAGCTGATTGGCCGCTATAGTTTTACCTCAGATACGCAACTGACTTCTGAAGATCCGCAAGGATCTGGCAACGCCGTGTCGCAGGCCGTAGGTAATCGCCTGCAGGGGCCGAACGTGGACGAACTTGGGGTTAGCCTCGTAACCGGCATTGCACCTCACGCCAACTTGATTGTGTACC
Organism: Gammaproteobacteria bacterium; assembly: GCA_003228965.1. Lineage (GTDB taxonomy): Bacteria > Pseudomonadota > Gammaproteobacteria > Steroidobacterales > SZUA-146 > SZUA-146. Next base: position 8,162 of record QIGP01000095.1, on the reverse strand, counting down.
GCAGCTGTGACGAAAGCACCTGCCTAACCAGTAATATTTTGAGCGCGTTTGAACAAGCCTTAAATGACAATGTGGACGTCTTGATTCACTATATTTCGAGTTCTGCCAATATTCCGTGGGGCAGTATCTATGGAGAAGCAGCTCTTGCACTTCGAACGAGTGGCGTAAGCCTAAGCTATGTAACCGGAAATCAGGGCCCTGCGCCTGATTCTCTGTCCTTAAGTTTGGCAGCGCCCTGGACAGCGACGTTCATTTCCAGCTCACATGGTCGTAGCATTAACTTCAAACGACTCGCGAACTTTAGCGGTGGGGATACGGCACCTCCTCCGGACCTTTTGGGTGCTTCTCTAAGTGGACCGTTGACGGCCAATATAGTCTATGCAGGTAATCTTGGTGTGGACGTACCTGACGCGAGTCAATGCCTGGCGCCGTTTCCGACAGGAACGCTCAATGGTGAAATTTTGGTGTGCGATCGCGGGCAAATTCCACGCGTGCAAAAAGCAATAAACGCTCGAGACTCCGGAGCTGGAGGCATTGTCATTGCCAATGTAGAAGGAGGCAGCGATTCGGTTAACGCTGACTTCTTTGGGTTTCCTGGTATTCATTTGAATACGGCTGATTCCGCGCTGCTGCGAGCGTGGTTGAGTTCAGGGGATAATCACAGTGCATCAATAGAACTTAATAACTCGCCTTTTGATGCTGACATCGCAGACAGGCTTAGCGAAGTCAATAGTCGTGGACCCAATATGGGGTTGGATTATTTGGTTCCGTCTGCGGCAATTCCATCATTAAGCATACTGACACCTTCAGGTGAGAGCGGATTTGTTCTCAGTAGCGGTTTGGCCTCTGCGGCAGGAGCAGGTGCCTTGGCCTTACTGAAGTCGGCGAGACCTGACTGGACCGAGGCAGAGTTGCTTTCTGCACTCATGACTACGGCAATCGCACCGCTTACAGAAGTAAACGGCATTGACGTAACGTCTCCTTTTGATCACGGCGGCGGACGTGTCGATGTTGCGGCGGCAACTCAGGCAGGGCTTTTACTAAACGAAACCCGGGCTGGTTTTGAAGCGGCCAATCCCGACGCAGGTGGGGATCCTTCGCGCATGAATTTACCGGGAATTGTCGATTTAACCTGCGTACAGGAATGCAGTTGGACACGTATTGTTACGGCTACCGCCTCCGCAACGTGGAACGCGAGTTTGGATTCGAACGCCGACGGCGCAACGATGTCCGTAAACCCCACCACGTTCAGTTTGGAGCAAGGTGAGTCGCAGGAGCTTGAAGTCGTGTTTAATCTAGGCACTCAATCTGACGGTGCCTATCACGGGCGCGTAATTCTGACTCCAGACATGGTGGGTAAAAGCCCAACAACGCTTACACTTAGCGTGAACGCAGCGGCCGACACGGACCTTGATGGTGTGGCGAATTCAACCGACAACTGTGTACTTGAAACGAATGTCGATCAATTAGACAGTGACTCTGACGGCTATGGCAACCGCTGCGACACCGATATGAACAATGACTTCGTTACCAATTTCATCGATCTCGCCATGTTTGCCGAGTTTCTTCAGGCCGGCGACGCTGCGGCCGATTTCAATGGTGATTTCAAAGTCGACTTTCTTGATTTAGCCATATTACGTGACTACTTCTTGTTGTCTCCGGGTCCAAGCGGATTGCTGTAGATGTATAACAATCTTTCGTTTTCTGTGCACTTTACCTCTTTTAGGAGCAATGGATTCAGTGACTAATACTCAGGACTACGATGTCGTCGTGTACGGCGCCACCAGCTTCGTTGGACAAATTCTCGCCCGTTATACGGTTGAGCAATTTTCAAATGGCGAACTGAAGTTTGCACTGGCCGGTCGATCGATTAGCAAACTTGCTGCGCTTAAAGTTGAGCTCGACGCGCCTGACCTGGATGTGCTGATTGCCGATGCGTCCGATGAAGATGCATTGAATGCCATGTGTTCACGAACCAAAGTGGTGGTGTCTACCGTGGGTCCGTACGCTCTTTACGGGGAACCGCTAGTCAAGGTGTGTGCTGAAACGGGCACTCACTACTGTGACCTGACCGGTGAGCCTCAGTGGATTAAACGTATGCTGGAAGCCTACGAAGACCTTGCCAGGCAGTCCGGTGCCAGGATTGTGCATTGCTGCGGATTCGATTCAATGCCCTCGGATCTCGGTGTGCATTTCATGCAAGAGCACGCCTTGAAACAGTTCGGCCAAGTGAGCACCGACGTTAAGATGCGCGTTGCAGTACTGCAGGCTAGTAGACCCTTACTCGCTATGCCCACCAGAGCACGGCTTTAGCACGAGACAAAACAACGTCAAAATGGAATACGACGACGTCTTGGAAAGCTGGTTAGCGCCGTTTCTCATGGCCTCGATTAACACTCGAATTGTGCATCGGTCGAATGCGCTGAGTGACGGTCGATATGGAAATGATTTCATGTACGAAGAAGCCGTAATGACTGGCAGCGGCAATGGCGGAAAAAAACGGGCGCGTAAAATGTACTGGGGTCTTGGTGCCTTCACCGCAGGGATTTCTGTAGCTCCCATTCGCTGGCTTATGGAGAATTTTTTCTTACCTAAGCCCGGTAGTGGCCCGACGCCTGAACAGCAATTGAAAGGCAAGTACATCTTTTTGTTTCGGGGCACTACAGCCGACGGCCAGACGGTCAAAACTCGTGTTACCGGCGATCAAGATCCAGGATATGGTTCCACGGCGAAAATGCTTGGCCAGGCTGCCGCGTGTCTGGCCAAAGACATTCCCGATTCGGTGGGGGGCGGCTTTTGGACGCCGGCTACTCTATTGGGCGATGGTTTGATAACACGTCTCGAGAGCTACTCCGGCATTGAGTTTAAAATTGACTGAACACACGACTTATGACAGACGGATACACATGACCTGGTTACAGATAGCGTGACGTAAAGGCACGGTTGCTCGTAGCTTAAAGGTTGGGACGGTCGTCGGAATTGTGTTGTTTCTGATCAATAATGTCGATTTCTTACTGTCAGGCCAGCTTGGAAATATCAGCGTTCTAAAGGTAGCTTTGACGTACTATTCCATTTGGTTATTAGCATGTGCCTGCAAGTTCGTTCTGCTTGCGTTCGACTTGGCGTAGTTTCGGTAGCTCGAATAACGAAACAGGCAAGAACGGTGGCAACTAGTAACGAAGCTCCTCAACCCGTATCGCAGAACCCCGCGCTCAATCAAGAGCAGGCTCAGCGGCTTGATAGTGCTGCAGGCGGTTTGACCAAAGAGCAGCTGCTCTGGTCAAGTGGGTATTTAGCGGGCCTGGCGACCGCGTCTATCGTATCCACCAACGTGCCCGTGGTTTCGGGTGCAGGCGAGGAATCCTCGCAGCAGACGTTAACCATCTTGTACGGCTCACAAACTGGCAATGGTCGCGAACTTGCCGAGAGCTTGCTCACCCGGGCGCGCAATAGTGGCATAGATGCCCGGTGTGTGGATATGGCCGACTATTCAACACGCAACCTTGTCAAAGAGCGCTGGGTAGCGCTAATAGTGAGCACGCACGGCGAAGGCGACGCCCCCGACGATGCGGAACTTCTACTTGAGTTTCTACACAGCAAGCGAGCACCAAAGCTCGATTCGCTGAACTATTTTGTGCTGGCGCTTGGAGACTCGAGCTATGCCCAATTTTGTCAGACAGGAAGAGATTTCGACCAACGCCTGAGTGAACTCGGAGCTAACCGGGTATCAGGGCGAGTTGAGTGCGACATCGATTATGAAGGGTTCGCTGAACAATGGTTCGAAGACACTCTGCGGATAACTCAGGAGCAATTCAAATCTTCGAGCGATGAGTTATCGGCACCGAGGGTGCCACTTCAAGTGGTTGAGAATTGGCCTAAATATTCTAAATCTCACCCTTTCATGGCTGAGGTTCTGGTCAACCAGCGCATCACCGGGAGCCAATCCAGCAAAGCCGTTCATCATCTCGAGCTCTCGCTTGAAGGGTCCTTGCTTAACTACGAGCCAGGTGACTCGTTGGGAGTGATAACGCCTAACCCTGCCTGTCTTGTCGATGAGATTATTCAGCTGCTAGGCGTTGAAAGCGCCGCGGTAAAAGTGGGGGATGAGTCAGTAGAGCTACGCAAAGCGCTAACGAACCATGTCGAACTTACGCTAAACAGCGGTGTGTTTCTGACTCAATACAGTGACCTTATTAACAACGCTGATCTTTCGCGACGGGTACAAGACACTGGGTTGCGCACAGAACTATTGAACGGCTATCAGGTTATTGATGTACTTCGTCAATGGCCCTATTTGCCTGAAGGTGACAAAAGTGCCGGGGTTCAGGTTTTCGTCGATTCGCTACGCCCGTTAGCACCACGAGTTTATTCAATATCTTCCTCTGCCGCGGTCTCGCCCGATGAAGTTCACATTACCGTTGCCCACGTGTCTTATACCGCGTTCGGCTCGAATCACCTGGGGGCTGCATCCACAGCACTGGTTGAAAACTTGCAAGAAGGTGAATTGCTGCCTGTGTACCTGGACTCCAATCCGCGCTTTCGACTGCCAGAGAATTCCAATACGGACGTGATCATGATTGGCCCAGGCACCGGCGTGGCGCCTTTTCGCGCCTTTGTGCAGCAGCGTACCGAGTTGGGCGCGCAAGGGCGCAATTGGCTTTTTTTCGGCGACCGAAACTTCGACGAAGACTTCTTGTATCAAAGCGAGTGGCAGCAGTATCTACGCAGGGAAGAGCTCCGAATGGATGTTGCTTTCTCGAGGGATCAAAAAGAAAAGCTTTACGTGCAAGATCGCCTCGTGGAAAACGCGGATGAGATCTATGCCTGGATTGAAGCGGGCGCAACCGTGTACGTCTGTGGAGATGCAGGAGCGATGGCAGCAGATGTTCATGCAGCGCTTAGATCGATAGTTGAAACCCGCGGCAACAAGACGCAGGAAAGCGCAGAAAATTATCTGACAACGTTGAAACGAAACAGGCGCTACTTGCGCGACGTTTACTGAGGTACTACTGATGGACAACAAACCACTGAGCGATGTAGAGCGAATAAAAAGCGCGAGCCGGCACCTGCGCGGCACGCTCCTTGAGAGTCTCGACAACGCAATCACAGGCTCTATTGCCGAAGACGATACGCAGCTCTCTAAATTCCACGGAATATACCAGCAGGATGACCGGGATAGCAGGAGTGAGCGAAAACGTCAAAAACTGGAGCCAGCGTACCGTTTCATGATTCGCGCCCGGTTACCAGGTGGCGTGTGTACGCCGCAGCAGTGGCTTGCGGTTGATCAGTTAGCCGACGAATACGCGAACAACAGTTTGAGGTTGACTACACGTCAGGCCTTTCAGTTTCACGGTGTTGTTAAGCGGAATTTGAAAACAACGCTTCAAAGAATAAACCAAACCTTACTTGATACGATTGCCGCCTGCGGTGATGTCAATCGCAACGTCATGTGCAGCCCAAATCCCTATTTGTCGGATGTCCATGCAGAAGTGCATAGTTGGGCGGCGAAGATTAGTGCCCACCTGACACCGCAAACACGGGCTTATCACGAGATATGGCTGGATGGTGAGCGTTTAACGGACGATCCGGAGGTCGTCGAACCGGTTTATGGCGATACGTATTTGCCGCGCAAATTCAAAACGGCTGTCGTGATTCCGCCGCAGAACGACGTAGATATTTTCACCCAGGACTTGGGTTTTATTGCGATCATTGAAAACGATCAGCTAGTAGGTTTCAACGTGACAGTCGGCGGAGGCATGGGCACCACGCACGGCGATACGGCGACGTATCCGCGGCTTGCCGATACCCTGGGTTTTTGTACGCCAAATCAGGTGCTCGATGTAGCTACTCAAGTGGTCACTACTCAGCGCGACTTCGGAGATCGCACTAATCGTAAGCATGCAAGACTAAAATATACGATCGATTCGCGAGGTATTGACTGGTTTAAACACGAAGTTGAGTTGCGACTGGGCCGGAAGTTCGAAGAAGCGCGTGAAGTGAGTTTGCGTGGTATAGGCGATCGTCTCGGCTGGGAGAAGGGCGCCGACGGATTCTATCACTTCACTCTTTTCATCGACAGCGGTCGAGTAAAAGACGACGACGTAAACGGGCGTCGCCTAAAAAGCGGACTACGCGAAATCGCCGTTATACATACGGGCGAGTTTCGTATTAGTCCAAACCAGAACCTGGTTATCGCGAATATAAGTTTGGCTAACAAGGCGGCTATCGAGTCGCTGCTCACTAAATACACGCTACACGCGCCTGTGTCCGTATTGCAGTCTCACGCAATGGCCTGCGTTGCTCTTCCTACTTGTGGACTTGCAATGGCTGAAGCTGAACGCTATTTGCCAGAGTTAGTTGGAAAGGTAGAGAAGCTGGCTGACAAGCATGGTATTGAAGATCAGCCGATAGTCCTGCGCGTTACTGGCTGCCCAAATGGCTGTGCCCGTCCTTTTGTCGCAGAAATTGGTTTGGTAGGTAAAGGGCCCGGGCGCTACAATTTCTATCTGGGCGGTGGTCACAACGGTGAGCGACTTAACAAACTCTATCTTGAAAATGTTGATGAACAAGTCATTCTGGATGAGCTTGATGTGATTTTTGAGCATTACGCCTGCGACCGTCAACCAGCTGAAGCGTTTGGCGACTACTGCGTTCGAGCTAGAGTTGTCACAGCGACTCGGTCCGGAATCGATTTCCATGACGATACCGGTCGTGGAGGAGTTACCTCATGACAACTCAAGCAAGTGCTGTATCTTCCTCATTGGGCGTTCATCCATGTAGTGCTATCGCCTTTGATGAAACCAGGAGTCTAAATGCTGCCACCGCGAGGGCGAACGAATGTCTTAAGACTAAAACGGCACAAGAAAGAGTCGCGTGGGCGCTCGATAAATTGCCTGCCGTGCATATATTGAGTTCGAGTTTCGGCGCTCAAGCGGCGGTGTGTCTGCATTTGCTGACTCAACAACAGTCCGATATTCCCGTTGTTTTTCTCGATACCGGTTATCTGTTTCCTGAAACCTATCAGTTCACTGATCAGCTTCAACGCAGGCTTAAGTTAAATTTACGTGTTTTCCGCCCAGCGCGTAGTCCGGCGTGGCAGGAAGCGAGAAACGGTCAACGGTGGTCGCGAGGTCTTGACGGTATTGAGTCCTACAACCGCGAGAACAAGGTTGAGCCTATGCAGCGCGCACTTGGCGAACTGGGTGTTGGCACATGGTTCTCGGGCATACGGCGAGTACAGTCGTCCGGCCGGCAGCAACGTTCGTTTGTTGAACGCCGTGGTGACGTCTGGAAAATTCATCCGATTCTCGACTGGACGGACCGGGATGTTCACCAGTATCTCAAGGAATTTGACCTTCCTTACCATCCGCTTTGGGAAAAAGGCTACGTGTCGATTGGCGACGTGCATACCACGCGCTCTATCCACGAAGTTGAAGATCGTGAACAAACGCGCTTTTTCGGTCTTAAACGGGAATGCGGTATCCATGATATCGGCACGCTGAGCAAGGAGTCTTAAGATATGGATTACTTTCCACTGTTCGCAAAAATTTCCGGAAAACGCTGCGTCGTAGTAGGTGGAGGAAGCGTTGGTTTGCGTAAGATACGGCTACTGCTGGAAGCCAACGCACAGGTCGTTGTCGTTGCGCCAGAGCTTAATTCTGACGTGCAGGTTCTGGCTGACTCCGGTCGTGTCAAATGGGTGCCGTATAAATACGACCACCAATATCTTAACGACACGCTATTGGTGATTGCCGCTACAAACGATGGCCAGGTCAACGCGCAGGTATTTGCCGACGCCGAGCGTCGTAGCCTGATGGCCAACTCTGTTGATGACCCTGAGCACTCCAGTTTCATCACGCCTGCAATTGTCGATCGATCGCCGCTGGTCATTGCCATTTCTAGCGGTGGCTCGGCTCCGGTTCTTGCTCGAATGCTTCGTGAAAAGCTCGAAAGAGAGCTTGGCGAAGGCTATTCAGTACTGGCAAGATTGGCGGCCCGTTTTCGAGTTCAGGTTAAACAAACCCTGGGTTCTCTCACAGTCCGGCGCCGATTTTGGGAGACCTTTTTCGAGCGAAACGTCGATCGGGTGTTAGAAGTCAATGGTCAGAGTACCGTTTTCTCGATGGCGCACTTGCTTGAAGAGTTCGCGACGGATCATCAGT
>QIGP01000209.1 GCA_003228965.1 Gammaproteobacteria bacterium | reverse complement strand
GCACGACGTACATCGCACGGTGGACGACCGGCCTTACGGCGGCGGACCTGGCATGGTGATGAAAGCCCAGCCTGTACTAGCCGCCATTAAAAAGGCCAAAGAACACGGTCCGACAGGGAGTCGGGTGGTTATAATGTCGCCGCAAGGCGTGTGTTTTGACCAGGCCAAAGCGGCGGAATACGCGGCGCTTCCAGGCCTTGTTTTAGTGGCCGGACGCTACGAAGGAATTGATGAACGCGCAGTTGAGGCGGGAGTGGACGAAGAGCTCTCCATTGGCGACTACGTGTTGAGCGGCGGTGAACTGGCCGCCATGGTTGTGATTGACAGTGTTGTGCGTTTGTTACCCGACGTTCTGGGCGACGCTCGTTCGGCACAGTTCGACTCGTTTGTAGACGGGTTGCTCGACCATCCGCATTACACACGGCCCGAATTGCTCGATGGCGTTGCTGTACCAGCAATTTTGGTTGGCGGCGACCACAAGAAAATAGACCGCTGGCGCCTCAAGCAGGCGTTGGGAAGAACATGGTTGCGGCGCCCTGACTTGCTTACTAAAAGGGGCTTAAGCACACACGAACAAGCGTTGCTCGATGAGTTTATCGGGGAACACCAACACAGTAATAAGTAGCGTGCAGATATGAGCACAGGACAAGAACATGAACATCATTGACGAAATCGAACAAGAACAGATGACTCGCGACATTACACCGTTCGCTCCAGGCGATACGGTAGTGGTGCAGGTCAAAGTCAAAGAAGGCGAACGCGAGCGTTTGCAGGCCTACGAAGGTGTGGTTATTGCCAAACGTAATCGTGGTCTTAACTCCGCTTTTACAGTGCGTAAAATTTCGCACGGTGAAGGTGTTGAGCGTGTCTTCCAGACCTACAGCCCAGTCATTGGCTCTATTGAAGTAAAACGCCGCGGCGACGTTCGTCGGGCAAAGCTTTACTACCTGCGTGAGCGCACTGGTAAAGCAGCACGTATTAAAGAAAAGATCTAGGCTACTTTTCGACACAAGATACCGCAGCGGGCTTCGAGCCCGCTGTTTTCGTTGTGTTGACCACCACGGAGGCTGTGTAAAAGCCTTTGCGTCGTCATTGCGTATCGAGACGGGGTTACGGTCGAGCGGGTGGTGTTCCCGTTTGGCTCCACCCAACGTTCACAACGAAGCCGTAAAATTAGGCATAGAGGCTTGAATTTTCAGCGTTGATCCCCATTTACCGCTGCAACGTCACACACATTTCCGGGCGGCCAGAGCGGCCTTGAAAACGCAAAAACGTGAGAAACGGCGAACCATCTTCCAACCTCTGACTTCCGAAAGGACCAGACCCATGACCACCACAACGCATGCTTTTCAGGCCGAGGTGAAACAGCTAATGAAGCTGATGATTCACTCGCTGTACTCCAATAAAGAAATCTTTCTACGCGAACTGGTATCCAATGCCTCAGATGCGTGCGACAAGCTGCGCTTCGAAGCTCTGCAGAACCCGGACCTTCTGGCCGAGGGATCTGATTTTTCGATTAGTTTGAGCGCCGACAAGGAGGCCGGAACGGTCACCATTACTGACAACGGTATTGGCATGTCCAAAGATGAAGTGGTGCAGTTTTTGGGCACGGTGGCAAGTTCAGGTACCCGAGAGTATTTGAATGCGATGACAGGCGATCAGAAAAAAGACGCCCAGCTCATTGGCCAGTTCGGTGTAGGATTCTACTCTGCGTTTGTGGTTTCCGAGCGTGTTGAGGTCGACTCGCGCCGCGCCGGTAGTACCGAAGCGGTGCGATGGAGTTCAGAAGGCACGGGCGAGTACACGCTTGAAGACAGCGATTTCGACCAGCGTGGTACACGCATTACGCTGCACCTGCGCGAAGACGACAAAGAATTTGCAGACGCCATGCGGTTGCGTTACATCGTAAAACGCTACTCCGACCACATTGCCGTGCCCATCACGCTGGCAGGCGAAGACGGTGAAGTCGAAACCATCAACGACACAACGGCACTTTGGCAGCGCCCTAAAGGTGAGATTGACGAGCAGCAGTATAAAGATTTGTACCAGTCAATGAGTCACGCCATGGACGAGCCTCTGGCGTGGAGTCACAACCGCGTTGAAGGTAAATACGAATATACGTCCCTGTTCTTTATCCCGAGTACGCGCCCGTTTGACTTGTACGAACGCGAACAGCGCAACGGCATCAAGCTGTTTATTCAGCGTGTATTTGTGCTTGAAGACAAAGAGCAGTTACTACCGAGATATTTGCGTTTCGTGCGTGGACTGGTCGACTCCGCCGACTTACCGCTTAACGTTTCTCGCGAGATTCTACAGTCAAACAAAGTGGTCGATGCCATTCGCTCAGGTTCCGTTAAGAAAATTCTGGGCATAATTGAGTCGATGAACAAGAACGACGCGGACAAGTACGTTGAGTTTTGGAACCTGTTTGGCGCTGTGCTTAAAGAAGGTGTGGTTGAAGACGCCGGCAACAAAGACCGCATCGCGCCACTGCTGCGGTTCGCGTCTACCCACAACGACAACCTTGACGAAACCGTCACCCTGGCTGACTACATTGGACGCATGAAAAGCTCCCAGGAGCCCATCTACTACCTGGTTGGCGATACCAAAGAAGGCGCGGCTTCCAGTCCTCACATTGAGGGTTTACGTGCCAAAGGCATCGAAGTGCTGATATTGGGCGACCGTATCGACGAGTGGCTCGTGTCTCACTTACAGGAGTTTGAAGGCAAGCCACTTCGCTCGGCTGCTCAGGGAGATATTGACCTGGGCGACGACACCGTTGATGAGGAAAGACAGAAACAACTCGACGAACAATACAAGGACCTGGTCGCTCGCGTGCAGTCCTTGCTAAGCGACAAGGTAGATGACGTACGCCTGTCGCAGAGACTGGTTGAGTCTCCGTCTTGCGTAGTCGCTCAGGAAGGCGCTCCCAGCGGCTACTTGCAGCGCATGCTCGAAGAAGCGGGACAGGCCATGCCGTCGTTGAAGCCGGTGCTGGAAATTAATCCAACCCACCCGCTTATTGTACGGATGGGTGTTGAACAGGACAAAGATCTGTTCAAACAGTACGCGTCGTTGTTGTACGAGCAAGCGATTCTTGCTGAAGGCGGACAGCTCACCGACCCTGCGGCCTTTGTTAAGCGGGTAAATCAGGTAATATTGTCGGTAAGTAACTGATAGTTGGGAACTCCATGCGCGTCAGGGACTCCAAAGTCACGCGTGCAGGGTAGCCGCACCGGGAGTAAATGGTATGAGACACATTGGTACTGGTTCATTAAGAACTGGCCCATTCGGAGCAGGTCGTCAGTCGAGCCAGTGGGCCCGACGGGTGGTCGGCGTTATACTGCTTCTGCTACTCGGTGGTTGTGGCTCCATTATCGACAACGCCGTTGACGATGTGGCGGCTAACCTCACACGCTCCATGATGGATCAGGACGATCCCGAAACCGTACGTCAGGCAGCACCGGCGTATTTACTGATGCTCGATTCGTTTGTACAGGGCGACCCGGACAATCCATCTATGCTGTACAACACCGCCGCGCTTTACTCGGCTTACGGCGGCGTATTTGTGGATGATCCGGTGCGGGCTCAAAAACTCACTGCACGTGCCTGGAGTTACGTTCAGCGGGCGTTGTGCATAGAGTATGACGACGCCTGCAATATTTCCTCCATTACGTTTGACGACTGGAACGTTTTTTTGGCTGATCGCAGTCCTAAAGATGCCGAGGCGCTGTTTGGCGTAGCGACCAGCTGGCTGGCGTTTGTACGGGCCAACGCGTCCGACTACGCTGTGCTGGCCCAACTTCCCAAAGCCGAAGCGTTACTGAACCGACTGGGCGATATCAACGACGGTTACGAAGAAGTAAATATTACTCTCTATTTGGGGGTCTTAAACTCTATACGGCCTGCGGCTCTCGGTGGAAACCCCGAGAAAGGGCAGGTCTATTTCAAAAAAGCGATAGAGCTCTCGGAAGGTACAGATTTGGGTGCCAAGGTGAGTTATGCAAGGTTTTACGCCCGTACGCTGTACGAGCGTGAGCTGCACGACAAGCTGTTGAAGGAAGTGCTGGCTGCCGACGTCAGGAAGGGTGCGAGCACTCTGCTTAACGTCATGGCCCAGGACGAAGCCAAGCGTTTGCTGGAATCGGCCGATGAATACTTTTAACTGTTGGGCTTTATGAACGACGAGCTTTACTCAACGTTGAGCTTTTTGACCGAAGAGCGTTTTAACCAATGAGCGTTTTGATTATGAGAACACACATGAAAACATTACTAAGCGTAGTAGTCCTTGTTGCCGCGACACTATTTTCAGGCGCAACGTTAGCTCAAACGCAAACGTTCAAGGTCGCGACATTGGCCCCCGAAGGGTCCGACTGGATGAACCAGATGAAAGCCGGCGCCAGGGATATTGCTCAACGCACCGACGGGCGCGTGAAGTTCAAGTTCTATGGCGGTGGCGTCATGGGTAATGACAAAAAAGTCATGCGCAAGATGCGTAACGGCCAGCTTCACGGTGGTGCGTTTACATCCGGCTCACTGGCCGACCGCTTTTCAGGAATGCATCTCTACGGAATGCCGTTTGTTTTCGCTAATGCTGAAGAAGCTACGGTGGTGCGTCGTGCTATGGACGGTTACATCAAGCAGGGTTTACTTGACACCGGATTGGTATCGTTTGGTTTGGCGACCGGCGGCTTTGCTCAAATTATGTCGAACTATCCGGTGCGCAACATTGACGACCTCAAAGGAAAACGTGTGTGGGTGCCAGAAGGCGACTTAATTAGTTACGCGGCCATGGAGCGATTTGGTTTGTCACCTGTCACGCTTCCAATCACCGACGTTCTAACCGGCTTGCAAACTGGCTTGGTTGACGTGATTGGTTCTTCTGCGATTGGTGCGCTTGTGCTTCAGTGGCACACCAAAGTCACACACATATCAAATATGCCTGTCTCGTATCTCTTCGCCGTCATGGTAGTTGAAGAAAAACGCTTTAATAAACTCTCGGCGGCGGATCAGAAAGTAGTCTCTGATGTGTTCGAAAAAGTCTACAAGAACTTCGATTTAGCCAACGAAGCGGACAACCAAAAAGCCCTGGAGGCCTTGCAAGGCAGCGGGCTTGAGCTGATTGAGCCTGAGCCTGGACTGTTGAAAGCACTTAAAAACGGTTCGCGAGAACTGTGGTACGAACTTGGTAAAAACAACGTTATACCTATGGATAAACTCAAGGAAATCGAAGCTCTGTTGGAAGCCCACCGCTCACGTGCATCTGCTTCGACCGAATGAGTAAACCCTCGGCGCTTGATTCGCTTGACCGCTACGGGCGGCTGGCTGAAAACGCGTTTTTAATGATTGCTATCGTACTGATGTTGGTGGTTGCTGTCACTGAGATCGTCAGTCGCGAAGTATTTAACTCAGGTTTCGCCTGGACCGGGGAATTTTTACGCCTCACCGTTTTGTGGGTAGCGCTTCTGGGTTCTATTGCCGCCTCACGCGACCATCGCCATCTTCGTATCGACGTGTTGTCGCGTTTCATGTCGCCGCGTATTCTTCGTTGGAACAATTTCTTAGTCGACGTGTTTACCGCGTTTGTGTGTGCCTTACTTGCCTACTACAGCTTCCAGTTTGTCGCTGAGACTCGCGAATACGAAGACATGGCGTTTGGCGCAACAAGCCCGCTGTGGTGGTTTCAAAGTATTTTACCGATTGGTTTTGGTTTAATAGCGTGGCGCTATCTGCTGTGGTCGTTTCGCAGGCTGTTGGGCTTTAAGGACGCATCGCAGTGATTGTTAGCGGCATCATCTTGATTGTGTTGGCGCTGCTCGGTGCTCCTTTATTTGTGATTATCGCAGCTAGTGCCATGTGGGGCTTTTACCGACAGGACGTGAGTTTGACGTCGGTGCCGGTAGAGGTTTTCAGTATTGCGGAAACCCCAATCCTGTTGGCGATTCCGTTGTTTACACTGGCGGGCTACATTTTAAGCGAAAGTGAGGCGCCGGGTCGTTTGGTGCGATTTACTCAGGCGCTGATGGGCTGGGTGCCGGGCGGGCTGCCTATTGTCGCGCTAGCTGCATGTGCTTTTTTTACTGCGTTCACAGGTGCATCGGGCGTAACCATTATCGCGCTGGGCGCTATCTTGTATCCAGCGCTCCAACAGGCCGGGCACGACGACAAGTTTAACTTAGGTCTTGTGACGTCGGCTGGCAGTCTTGGGCTATTGTTTGCCCCTTCTTTGCCCATTATTTTGTACGGTGTGGTTGCTGGAGTATCGATAGATCAATTGTTTTTAGCAGGTGCGGTGCCAGGTACTCTCATGCTCGTGTTCTTAGGTGCCTATTGTATGTGGACACAACGGGACATGCGAAAGCCGCTGAGCAGTTTTTCGGGTAAGGAAGTGCTTAGCGCTCTTCGTGAGTCTGCGCTCGAGTTACCACTACCGTTTATTGTTCTCGGTGGTATTTATTCGGGCAAGCTGGCTGTTTCAGATGCGGCGGCCGTGACAGCGGTATACGTGATCGTCGTTGAAGTGTTTATTCGCCGCGAAGTGAAGTTTAGCCAACTGCCCGATATTGTACGTGAGTCAATGATGTTGGTGGGCGGTATATTGCTCATTCTCGGTGTGTCGTTCGCGTCTACTAACTACATGATTGACGCAGGCATTCCCGAGAAACTGTTTGAGTTTACAGAGTCGCACGTGTCCGGCCGTTTTACGTTCTTGCTTTATCTGTTGCTGTTCTTGCTGATTCTGGGCGCTATTTTAGATATTTTTTCGGCGATTGTACTGGTCGTTCCGCTAATTTTGCCAATTGCCAAGCTATACGACGTTGATCCTTTGCATCTTGGTATTATGTTTTTGGCGGCCATGCAGTTGGGCTACTTGACGCCGCCCGTAGGGCTTAACCTGTTTATAGCAAGTTACCGTTTCAATAAGCCGATAATGCAGGTGTACGCCGCGACGTGGCCGTTCTTGTTGATACTGTTTGCAGCCGTACTCATTATTACTTTTGTACCCGCATTGTCGATTTGGTTTAAATAGAACGCGCCGTTGTATCGCGCGTTGGAGAGTTACGAATGTCAGTTATCACAGGATTGTTCAAAGGCGTAGGCAAGGGCCTCGACGTATTTCGCAAGGTAATGCACTTTGTGCTGATGTTCCTGACCTTCTTCATTTTGCTGGCAACGCTTAGTAGTGGCCCAAGTATTTCTCTCGAAGCGGGTTCTGCACTGCTGCTGAATCCTCGGGGGCCTTTGGTTGATCAGTTGTCGGGCGATCCGGTACAACGTTCTTTAGATGCGCTCACCGGTCGCGGCGAAGCGCAGACGCTGGTGCGAGATGTGGTTCGTGCACTTGATGCGGCTAAAACCGACAATGACATTAGCGCAGTTGTACTGGAGCTTAGCAGTATGGCAGGCGCAGGCATGACCAACTTGCAGCTTGTAGGTGACGCTATCGACGATTTTAAAACGTCGGGTAAGAAAGTATTCGCTTACGGCGACTTTTACAGTCAAGGCCAGTACTTGTTGGCCGCACACGCAGACGAAGTGTACATGCATCCCTCTGGCGCTGTGTTCCTGGACGGCTTTGGACGCTTCCGTCGTTACTACAAAGACGCCATTGAAAAACTCTCTATCGACTGGAATGTGTTCAAAGTCGGTGAATTCAAGTCATTTGTTGAGCCGTATTTTCGCAACAACATGTCACCTGAAGATCGGGCGTCAAGTCTTGTCTGGATGAATCAGTTGTGGACGGCGTTTCAGGACGACGTAGCGGCCGCTCGTGGAATCGAGGCGAGTGCTGTTTCAAACTACGCGAACAACATTGCGAAGTCGGTTGTGGCAAGTAAAGGTGATTTGGCAAAACCAGCTTTGGACACAGGTATTGTTGACGATCTTATTCAGCGCGACGAGTTTCAAGAGCGCGTGCTAAAACACGTACAAAAGAATTCCGAGAACAACCGCTTTAAACGCATCGATTTGGTCAGCTACACGGCGTTGCTCGAGAGCAAAGTAAAAGTACCGAGTGGCGAGAAAGTGGGGATCATCGTGGCCTCCGGCAATATTATGGATGGCGACCAGCCTCCAGGCTCAATTGGCGGCGACTCATTAGCTCGACTTATTCGAAAAGCACGTAACGACGAGTCGCTGAAAGCGCTAGTGCTCTACGTTAACAGTGGCGGTGGGTCAAAGTTTGCTTCCGAAATTGCTCAGCGCGAGCTTAAGCTGTGGAAACAAACTGGCCGGCCGTTAGTTGCGGTTATGAGTGTTGTAGCAGCATCTGGCGGCTATTGGCTGGCCATGGAAGCTGACGAAATTTGGGCGAGTCCAAACACCATAACGGGCTCTATCGGCATTGGCGGATTTATTCCAACGTTCCAACGCACCATGGCGCGAGCCGGGGTTAATGTGGACGGCGTGGGTACCACGAGTATGAGCGGAACCTTTCGCGTTGACCGGGAGCTTTCGGACGACGTCAAAGCGATTATGCAAAGCAGTATGGAGAACGGGTATCTGCAGTTTATCTCCAATGTAGCAACCGCTCGTAACATGACGGTGGAAGAGGTCGACAAGATCGCCCGTGGCCGTGTGTGGAGTGGCAAAGACGCCCAGGACATCGGCTTGGTTGATAGAATGGGAACGCTGGAAGACGGACTTGAATCGGCCGCACAATTGGCAGGCATTGGCGACAACTTTGTTCCGCACTACGTCGAGCGAGACATGACGTTTGAAGAACGTTTGACGTTAATGTTCTCAACCAAAATGGCGGCCTGGTCGGGCAACGTGAGCGCGCGAAGCAATCGGGTAGGCCTTAGCGAGGCTTTGCGATCTTGGGTGCTGCGTGATCTTGGCGACGATATTGAAGCGCTCACACGCTTCAACGATCCCGCGCATTTGTATCTACATTGTTTCTGCGAACTGGACTAGTGGTTGGGGCGATGAGGGAATTCTATAGGCGCCAGACTTAACGTGTTGTAGTTGTTTTTCCCGCGCTGTTTCCATTGTTAGAACAAGCACAGTTGCCTTCCCGGCAGCTGTATGTGTTAACAGATCGTTCACTAGTGGCCAGCTTTTTCCATGAAGAAGCCAGCGGCTCTGTCCTGCTCGTACCTGACATAATTCAACGAATATTAGTTCCGGGCGCCAATGGCTTCGTTCGAGGCCTCAATAGGCGGTGCGTTCTGAATGTAACTGGCTGAAAGTGGGTTGATATCCTAGTTGGAAGCCCTTTTTTTGGTAGAGTGTGTAGCTAGATCGTCGCTCGATTCAAAGATTCTTCATAACAACATTGTTTGAGCGCGCATGTGCCAGTCTATCTGGCTTGGGGACATTACTTGGATAAGGGGTTGTCATGACTCACGGGGAATCTCGCGGCGTACGTCGCACTCACGCAGGCGCTTGGCTGTTTGGTTTAGCTGCCTGTTCAATATCGGCTTCGGTTTTTGCAGAACCGATTTTTGAAGAGCGAACTGCATCGCATCTGAATTTAGCCGGCGCTTCTGTTAGCGACAGCCGGGTTAAAAAGCTGGCCTTGGGCGACGTTAACAATGACGGCACCGAGGACATTGTCGTTACTCGGCGTAACGACGTTCCCAGACTTCTACTAAATTTAAGCGGCGTGTTGACTAATAGCGAGTCGCTGTTGGGTGGAACTGCGGCTGGAAACAATAGTTACGACGTTGAGATTGTCGATGTAAATAATGACGGCTGGAACGATTTGTTCTTTGGACGCATCGGCAACCGACCCCAGCTCTACATGAATAACGGTGAAGACGGTGGTGGTATCTGGCTAGGATTTGACGGCGGCTCCATCGTAAGCTCGGGCTCAATTAACGTTACCATGGTCGAAGCAGCCGATCTTGATGGAGACAACGACATGGATTTCGTGTTATTGCAATCAAATGGTAACCGTAACCTTCTTGTTAACGACGGTAACGGCGTGTTTACCAACGAATCGTCGAGCCGGCTGGGTTCCAACGTACTGAACTCTGTTGGTAAGATTCAGCTGATTGATATTGAGAACGACGGCGACGTCGATATAATTGGTGTATACGGTTCTGAAAACCGCCAGTCTGTGTTCTACAACGACGGCACCGGTAACTTTCCTAACTCTGGAATTCAGGACCTGGATTTGGCCAACCTCACGTACATGCCTGTTGGCGCCGACTTTAACGGCGACGGCATTGTGGATATGCGGGTTTACGCCGACAACTTTAGTCCAACAGCGTTTATGAGCGAAGGCACCGTCACAAGCGGCTTCGTCGATTACCTGCGCCGCTTTGACGCCGATATGATTGGCGACAACGGCAAGCACGGTTTCGCGTTTATTCGCGACCTGGACAACGACGGCGACCCCGACTACATCATGTCGAGCATTGAAATGCTGGGCACAGATTTGAATCCTGATCCGCGCAACGAACTCAACGAAATGGTCATCACCAATGGCAATTTCTCTGGCAATTTTGACGTGTTTGCCGACCCGGAGTGGCGAGTTGAAGAGTCTTATGACGTTGTTATTACCGATGTAAATCTCGACGGTAACCAGGACTTGATGTTTGCTCACGAAGGGCGCTATGCAATTTATATTAACGACGCGGCGCCAGCGGTTGTTGAATTTACCGGCATCGTTCCAACGATCATGCAGGCGGGTGTTGCGGGTACGATGGAAGTGATTGCAACCGGTGGAGTGGCGCCTGAGTTTTCCTGGAGTCTGAGTGATGGTAGCAAATTGGTGACCGGTACCGACCCAACACTTACCTACACGTTT
>QIGP01000222.1 GCA_003228965.1 Gammaproteobacteria bacterium | reverse complement strand
GTTACGCAAGCTCTGCAAAGGAGTGCCAGAATACAACTCAAATATAGCCGTCTCCTCATCGATCTTGCCCCTTCGTTAAAATACCTATTGATTGTAATGTTTGGCTAACGTACGAAACACCTCCATTGTTCGAGTGCGCACGCCAGGCGCGTTGAACGTGCGGTGCGCAGAGTTCTTGACCACAACGACGCCAGCGGGACGATTGACGTAAATGTATTGACCGTAAATACCGCCTGCGAAAAACTCGCCATTCGCACCCTCCGGTAGCCACCACTGGTAGCCGTACCCCTGAGTTACCGGTTTTAGACCAGGAGCGCTGTTGCGGGTGGACTTATACGTCCACGCTTTAGGAATAACCTGTTGCCCTTTCCAGTTACCGCCATTTCTGAACAATTCACCGAAGCGGGCATAGTCGCGAGTTTGCATGTTAAGCCCACCAAGCGCGAACGCTGCACCCTCACCGTCGGTGAGGTAGTAGCCGTCGCCATCCGTCCCAAGTTTTTGCCACAGCCTCTGGGACAAATAGTCTGTTAACGACTGACCCGTCGCGGCACGAAGAACCATGGCCAGCACGTGCGTATCAATCGACACGTACTGCCACTGCTTGCCCGCAGGGCGCGTAACTTCATTCATGCTAGCCGCGAATTCGTCCATAGAACCGCCAAGCGCCAGCACGCGGCCCATTTTGTTAATGTCACTGTCGAAGTCGAAATAGTCTTCGTTAAACTCTACGCCACTCGACATGTGTAGCACGTCTTCGATGGCAACGCCCGCGTACGCTGAAGTGGACAGCGCAGGAACATATTTGTCGACCGGATCACGCAAAGAGGCTATTTTTCCCTCGTTCAGCGCGACTCCAAACACAGCCGACAAAAACGATTTGGCCATAGACCACGAAATTCGCAAGTCCTCCTGAGCGGTTCCAAGGCGATAATCTTCGTGAACGATGACACCATCGTGAATAACCAGAAATGCTGTGGTTGAGGTTTCGTTTAAGAAACCTTCCAGGCTTTCGGTATTGCCTTGATGATCGAATGTCTCGGGTGGAGAACTGATGCTTTTCGACCAGGGGTCGGTAGGACCCCTACGAGTCAGAGGAACGGACAGCATCGCGTCGTTCATATTGGAAAAATTGTGCACGATTTTATCCGCGTCAAACATTGTGACCACGGCATATAAACGAGTAATTTTTTCGCGTTGAGTAACGCCAATGATCGCTACAAGCACTACCAGCAACAACAGTGGGTAGCTTAAACCCCTAATTAACTTTTTCATTCACAGACTCCATGCACACGCCCGGAACAATGCGGTGCTACTTACGTTTGACGAATTTCATCAACCGCTTCTTGCGGGTTTTTTGTCGATCGGTAAGTTTATTTTTTCGACCCTCGAACGGGTTCTTTCCAGACTTAAACTCTATTTTAACCGGGGCGCCGTGCAGCTTGAACCTCTTGCGAAAACGATTTTCAAGAAAGCGCCTGTAAGTATCGGCTATGTAATTGGTCATATTGCCGTGAATGACAATAACTTGCGGATTGCGACCGCCCTGGTGGGCGTAGCGCAGCTTGGGGCGGCGCCCTCGCGAGGCCGGTGGTGGGTGCGCCTGGACGCACTCTTCAAGCAGTCGTGTAAGCTCTGGTGTGGGCAGTTCTTTGGTCGCCGCCGCGTGGCAGGAAATTACAGAGGCCAGCACGTCGGTAACACCGCTACCGTGCAGAGCCGAAATAAAATGGCTATCGATAAACGTGGCGAAAGGGAGTTTTAGTTCGAGCTCACGGCGTACGGTGTCGCGTTGGTAGTTTGTAAGTCCGTCCCACTTGTTAATGGCGAGCGTTAACGCCCGCCCCCGATGCAGGGCCATGCCGAGCAAGCGCACATCCTGTTCGGTTACGCCTTCACGCGCTTCGAGCATACACACAACGACGTCGGCCTTATCAATGGCCTGCAGGGTTTTTACAATACTGAACTTCTCAATAGTCTCGTCGACTTTAGAGCGTCGCCGCACGCCAGCCGTATCGATTAAAGTGTATTTAGTACCATCCCGTTCAAATGGAACGTAAACACTATCGCGAGTTGTACCCGGTTTATCAAAGGCCACAACGCGCTCTTCACCGACGAGCCGATTAACAAGCGTAGATTTACCCACGTTCGGGCGGCCAATGATGGCTACTTTAATGCCTTGTAAATCGCTTGTTTTAACTTTGGACGGCAATGGAAAAATAGATAGCACTTCATCCATTAACGGGCCCACATTGTGGCCGTGCGCCGAGGAGATGGAGGCGGGCTGGCCGACACCCAACGCGTAAAACTCGGAATTGGCAACGTCGGGATCGAGACCTTCAGATTTGTTCACGACCAACTGGATCGGCTTGTCATATCGTCGCAGAAGCTGTGCGACCTGGTGGTCAGTTGAGGATAAGCCCTCGCGACCGTCCACCATAAAAACAATGTAGTCGGCTTCTTCAATCGCGCGCTGAGTTTGTTGTGCCATCAAACCGTCAAGGCCGTCTGTATCACCCGACAAACCGCCCGTATCAATGACAAGGTACGGCATCAAACCCAGCTGTCCAAAACCGTACTGCCGGTCGCGCGTTAGTCCTGGCTGATCCGCGACAAGTGCGTCACGTGATCGGGTAAGTGTATTAAACAGCGTTGACTTGCCTACATTGGGCCTGCCAACTAACGCAATAACCGGGAGCATATAATCGGGATAGCTATCGACTTCTTCGGTAGCTTCAGACTCGGATTCGGCTTTATCGTCAGCTTCCGACTCGGACCCGGATTCTGCTTTAGCGCTCGCTTCGGCCACGGACTCAGGCCCTGAGCCTGTTTCAGATTCGTTAGACATAGTGACTTTTGTTGCCGTGTTCGTCGGGATAAGCGCTTAAGCCTTAGCCGACTATGGCGCAGCCACAATGGCGGGCTTGGAAAAGGCGTGAAGCTCGCCTGCGTCATTCTGTACGTAAATCATGTCACCCATGACCAAAGGTGGGGCTGTAATAGGGCTTTTACCCGCGCGCGTGCGCGCCTGAAAACTGCCGTCCAGAGCCGAAATCCAATGCAGATAGCCTTCGAAGTCACCGACAATCACCGAAGTTCCAAGCAGTGCCGGCGCTCCAATCGAACGTCGAATAAGTTGTTCCTGTTTCCAGTTCTCAACACCGTTACGTCGATCCAGTGCAACAATAGAGTCGTCAATCGTTGATATGAACACCTGGTTCCAGTCGACGGTAACCGGGTAGCGGCTCGACATATCTTTTGCCCAAATCGGCTGGCCAGTAGGTAGCGCAAGCAGCATGGCTCTGCCTTGAAAACCGACAGCGAACGCGTCTTCGCCGTTAATGGTAATGCGTCCGTCCACATCGGCCAGTCGTTCAAATTCGTTGCGTCCGCGGCGTTCTGAAACAGAGCGTTCCCATATGACCTGACCAGAGGCCACATCCACGGTAGCTATCTTGCCGTTATCGAAGCCGCTCACTACAGCACCGGAAGCAAACACAGGCTCGGCATGGCCGTAGTAGGTAAGGCCCTGAACGCGTCGGTCAATGTTCCACATCTCCTTACCGTTAGAGCCGTCAAGAGCGGTCATCTGCCCGTCGTTTGTGCGCACAACCACGACACGGGCGGTAACAGCGGGTGCCGACAGTACCGAACTGCTAACTTTGGCCGTCCACTTGATTGAACCGTCACCTGCCGACATGACAATTACTTCGCCTTCAGCCGTGCCAACAGCGACCATGTTGCCGCCAAAACCGGGACCGCCTGAAACGCCCCTGTCCTTACCTAAACTAACCTGCCAAACGCGTTTACCGGTCACAGCATCAAGTGCCGTCACAACGCCGTCGCTGGAAGCGGCAAATACGCGCGCTCCGTTGCCGGTTGGCCCAAGACCTGGTCGACTCAGTTTCTTGTTACCGCCAAGATTTGTTGACCAGGACCTGGTGACCTGAATGGATGTAGTCAGCGGCACAAGCTGTGCAGGCTCAAGTTTAATTTCCTTACTGTTTTGGCACGCAACAAGGGCCACTGAACTCAACATGATCGCTAGCACTTTAATAGTTGGTTTCATAAACAGGTCCCGGAGAGTTAACTTAAAATACAGGTCGCTAATCGACCGATGCACCCAGATTTTGCAGTTTGATTTCAAGGTAGCGCACGTCTCCCAGAGGGATTTCGTGAGCTAGAGCAAGCTTGTACTGTTCAATCGCTGCGTCGGTTTCACCGGCCGCCGTATGAATGTCGCCGCGAAGCTCCTGATACAACGAGCTGAATTCGCCTTCACTGCGCACCGTCAATGTGCTCTTGGCTTCGTCGACCAGACCTGCGGCAAGCTGCACGCGTGCAAGTCGAAGTCGTGCTACGTGACCAAGCTCGGTGTTACCGGTGCTAATGGCATCTTTTAGCGCTTGCATAGCCGCATCGTAGTCGCCCGCATCAATATGCACCTTCGCTAACACCAACAACGCCTGCGCGTCGTACGGTGTTGCGGAAAACTTGTCCTGAAGCTCTGAGCCTTTGGCCAAAGCAACTTCACGGTTCCCACTCGAAACAGCTTCTTTCAGGTCTTCAAATAACGCGGAAGCCGTGTTGGCCCGTGTGGCCACCATGTCTTTGTACCAATTGTAGCCGCCCAAGATGGCACCACCTGCTATAAGTCCTGTGACAACGAAAACCTTGTTGTCGTTCCACCAGTTCTTCAGCTTTTCGAGTTCTTCTTCGTCTGTTGTGTATTCGCTCACGTCGTTCTTCCAGTTAATAATTATTGCGTATTGATTTCGCCTAGCAGCGCAATCATGTGTTGTTCAAGGTCGTTCCAGGCCACCAGTTCCTGTTCGCCACCAGCCCTGCGCAGTGGCTTCACAGCGACCTGGCGTTGTTCTACTTCAGCGTCACCCAAAATCAGGGCATATTCGGCTCCGCTCTTGTCCGCCGCACGCAGCTGGCTTTTAAAACTGCCGGTGCCGCCATGAGCAACCATGCGCACCGAAGGCAAAGCGTCGCGTACCTTTTCAAGCAAAAGAGTGCCTGCACGAGCCGCCGCTTCCCCCACGGTAACAAAGTACACCCTCGCTTCGGCGGGGGGGATTGTAGCATCGCCAAGGCCTAACAGGGCGATCAGTCGCTCCATTCCCATCGCCCAGCCCACCGCAGGAGTATCGCGACCTCCGAGCTGTTTGACCAACTGGTCATAACGCCCACCACCGCACACTGCGTTCTGGGCGCCCAACTGGTCGGTTTGCCACTCAAATACCATACCTGTGTAGTAGTCGAGCCCCCGAACCAACCGCGGATCGACGTCGTAGGCGATGTTTGCGTCGTCACAACGTGCCAAAATGGCCGCAAAATAAGCCTGTTCGTCGTCGCTCAGAAAATCCTGCATTGGCGGCGCTTGATTGATTAAACCCTGCAAAGACTCGACCTTGCTATCAAGAATGCGCAATGGATTGGTGTCTAGACGCCTGACGCTGTCTTCGTCCAGCGCTGCCAGGTGACCCCGGAAGTAGTCGCGCAGTGTTTCAACGTAGCGCTCGCGCCCTAAGCTTACTCCAAGACAGTTTATTTTGAGAACAAGCCCTGGAAGCTCAAGTTCGCGCCATATGCGAGCCAACATCAAGAGCATTTCGGCATCCACATCGGGCCCTGCCAAACCGTAGGCCTCGGCGCCAATTTGGTAAAACTGGCGATAGCGCCCTTCTTGTGGCTGTTCGTAGCGGAACATTGGGCCGTAGTAGTAAATACGACGACGCTGATTATGTAACAAGCCTCGGGTAATACCCGCTCGAACACAGCTCGCTGTAGCCTCCGGGCGCAAGCTCAGACTGTCGCCACCTCGACTTTCAAAAGTGAACATTTCTTTAGAGACAATATCGGTCTCGTCGCCAATTGAGCGCTTGAACAGAGCCGTTTTTTCAAGCATGGGCGTGCGTAATTCGTCGTAGCCGTATGCCTCAAGCACACGCTTGATTCGACGTTCAGCAAGATGCCAATACGGCATCTGCTCAGGCACGATATCAGGCATGCCTTTAATGGGGGTTATTGCTTTGCTCACCTGATGACGTCCTGACTGCGGGAAGTATCGCCGCATAGAGAAAAGTTACTGAAGCTTCTCGATTTTAAAGCGCGCCGTGTTGCCACGCAGAGCCGTAACCGGAATTGGATAGTCCTCGCCGTTTACTTCAACGCTGACCGAGTTCTGAGAACCAAGAAAGATATTAATAGGGGGAGGTCCGCTCAAATATTTTACAGCAGCTGATTTAACCAGGCCGTACAAAAGCTTTTGGCGTTTCGCATCGTAGACTTCAACCCACGATTCACCTTTAAAGCGCAACGTCACCGCGAGGTTGTTACTCGCTATCGAACCCGCGCTCGCGCTCGCGCCAGACTCCTCTTGTTCAATCGCCACAATCTCAGCTTGCTCAGGTGGAATGAGTAAAGAATCAGCCTTTACTGGCGCTCGCTCAACAACAAGGCTCGGTGCGGCAGCCGCCGGACGCTCAACTTCATTCGTAGACAGTTCCGCCGATGCTATGAAATTTAAATTATCGTTACCCGCACCGACGCTCGCAGGTTCCTCGGTAGGTTGCATGTACCAATAGATAGCACCACCTATTGCACCAATCAGAACAAGGCCAATAAGGACCGGAACTATCCAAGCCCCATTGCGCTCGTGGTGACTCCGCGCCTCCAGCATAGAGCCGGACACCAGCGGCGGCTGCTCACGCGGACCGCATACCTGGTAGTAGCCAACCATCAGATCGTCAGGCTCTATACCAAGCAGTTTCGCGTACTGGCGAAGATGGCCTTTGGCAAACACGGGAGCACCCATCGCATTGTAGTCGTCGCGCTCTAGCGCTTCGAGCATCCAGCGATCCAGGTGCAGTTCTTTACTAAGATCGTCCAGTGACTTTTCCTGTTTCGCGCGCGTTTTCTTAAGCACTGCACCAGGAGACAGTCCATCCATAGCCGTTTCTTTAACTGAGGCTACGTCATTATCCGCCATTGCGTTCTATCTCCAGCAAACGGGTGGTTTCAGTTGAGTCCGGGTAGCGTTGTTTCAGCACCGAACGATAATTTTCCATGCGCGGCTGACTGTTCGAGCGGCGCGCTATTTGATAACCCAGCAACAAGGCTTCAGGCGGCAACTGCTGTGGCTGACCGAGGCGCTCCAGGAAGGCGCGAGCCTGCAGGTCGCGATCTTGCTCGTAGTGCAGGTTGGCCATTTGCCACAACGCCAACTGGTAGTTCGGATCGAACTTCAGCGCTTTGTCGAGATATTCCAGCGCTTTCGTATAGCTCTGTACTTTAAGAGCACAAGCACCTGCGTTAGTGAACGCAGCTTCCGGTGTACCGTAGAAGCGGTTGTTAGCGGCCTGCAGAAAATGTTTTTCGGCCTTCTCGGCCTCTCCCTGGCGACAAAGATAGGCGCCGTACATGTTTTGCACCACAGGGTCTTTGGCATCCAGCTTAATCGCCTTTACGTAGTGCTCGCGAGCTTCTTCGGTTTGTTCGAGCTGTTCAGAAACAAGCGCTAAAAAAGCGTGGGCCTGAGACTTGGTGTCGTCCTGCATGACCGAGCGCTTGAACTTGTCGTACGCTTCAATGAGTTTGTTTTTCCTAAAGTACTCAACGCCCAAAGCGAAATTAGCCGCCGCCGCTTCGGTCGGTGAACTGATCGGGGCTTTTTTAGTGTCGGTGTTTACACAACCGAGAACGCTCAATAGTGCTCCTGCTAAAAGCAGAGGTCGAATATAAAGTTTCATGCACTTACCACCGTAAATTGCTTGCTACCCAGACGCACTTTAACGCGATCGGACACCTGACCTGCCAGTTGCCCGCACGCGGCGTCAATGTCGTCGCCACGAGTCTTGCGAACCGTGGCGCGAATGTCGTGCTTGTGCAGCACGTCGCGAAACGCTCGAATAGCCTTGGCTTTCGAACGCTGGAAATCGTTGCCGGGAAACGGATTGAATGGAATTAAATTTACTTTAGCCGGATGTCCTTTGAGTAACGCAGCCAGCTCTTTTGCCTGAGACGGCTGGTCGTTAACGCCGTCGATAAGCGTGTATTCAAACGTGATCGAGCGCCCTGAAGTTTCAGCAAGATACGTCCAGCACTGCTCGAGTAATTCCTTAATAGGGTGTTTACGATTGATCGGTACCAGCTGATCGCGTAGTTGGTCGTCGGGGGCGTGCAGCGACACCGCCAAAGCGACGTTACTGTCGGCACCGAGTTTTTTTAACTGTGGAACAAGACCTGACGTACTCACAGTAACGCGACGACGAGACAGCATATACGCGTAATCGCACGTCAAAATGTTTAAGGCTGGCAGCACCTGGCGGTAGTTCGCAAGAGGCTCACCCATGCCCATGAACACCACGTTGGTGACACGTGTAGCGAGCCCTTCTTCATTTGGATCTTCGGCAGAGGTGTCTTCAGCGACGTCTTCTTCATCAGGTACCGCTACGAGCCCTTCGTCGCCGTAGGCACCCAGTTCGTGATTGGCAAGCCACACCTGGCTTACGATTTCAGCGGTATTGAGGTTACGATTGAAGCCCTGTGCACCGGTTGAACAAAACGAACAGTCAAGCGCGCAACCAACCTGACTGCTAATACACAGCGTGCCGCGTTTGCCTTCAGGAATAAACACCATTTCAATTGCCTGCAAGGCTCCTGCCTGCAACAACCATTTGCGCGTGCCGTCCTGCGAGTTAAAGCGTTCAAGCACTCGAGGCGGGCTTATCGAATAATGTGTTTTAAGTTTTTCGCGTAACGCTTTGGATAAATCCGTCATGACATCAAAGTCGTTGACGCCGCGCGCGTGCATCCACTTGAGCAACTGACGCGCGTGAAAAGGCTTACCACCGAGCTCGGCCATCAACGCGTTTAACGCATCGAGGTCGTAACCCAGGAGATTTTTCTTTTTCGACACTGACACCATGACGGAGAGTTCGCTTATCGGGTACGAGGACACACACCGGCGGCAAAGAAAAATTCGATTTCCTGAGCGGCGGTATCTGGGCCATCTGAACCGTGAACGGCGTTTTCGTCGATGGAGTTTGCGAAATCGGCGCGGATAGTTCCGGCGTCGGCTTCCTTAGGGTTGGTAGCTCCCATCAGTTCGCGATTTTTCGCGATAGCATCTTCACCTTCAAGGGCTTGCACCATTACTGGACCGGATGTCATAAACGCAACGAGGTCGTTGAAGAAAGGACGCTCTTTATGTACCCCGTAGAATCCTTCGGCCTGTGATTTAGTCATATGCATCATGCGCGCTGCAATGATGGATAAGCCGGCGCCTTCAAAACGTCGATAAACTTCACCAATGATGTTTTTTGTCACGCCATCGGGTTTAATGATCGACAGGGTTCTTTCAATAGCCATGAAACGGTGTCTCCGAAAATAGTAGTGCATACGCAATCGCTCACTGCGACCGCGTAGGTTAAGTGATACGTAACTTATTGAACCGGCGAATATTACTCTGGTCGTGGATGCAGGGCAATTCTTGACGAATCAGGCCAGATTGCCCCCAGGCGGGTCAGGTGGTCGTGAGCGCTCACCTTCAGGCTATGAGCGTCTCTAAATATTAAAGCTCTCGCCACAACCGCATTCGCCGGCCGCGTTTGGATTAGTGAATTTGAAGGTTTTGCTGATACCGCTAGTGACATAATCCATCACAGTACCGTCAATCAAAGGCAAGCTTTTTGCATCGACAACTACAGGAATTCCTTTAGTTTCAAATACCTGATCACCATCGTCGATAGACTCGGCGTAGCCAACAATGTATTCGTAGCCTGCACAACCTGTGGCTTTTACGCTAAGACGCAAGCCTTCCACGTCGCGCTGTTTGAGGTAGCCCCCCACCTGAGTGGCGGCAGCTTCGGTCAGTTCAATGGCCATGCTCAGCAGGCCTCCTTACTTTCTAGTTGATGAGCGCAGGCACGAAGGGCGTCTTCCGCCACCAGCACGCTGCGCATTTTCTCGGTCGGCAATTCAAGCACCGACACGATTTCCCGTTGATCTAAAGTGTAGCTGGAATCGAGTTTTTCACCAACCAGTCGTTCGGTCAGCCACGAAGCCAGAGCAATTGAGTGGGGACAGCCGTAGGCACGAAATCGAGCATGGCTAATGACTTGTCGCTCAATTTCCAACTCAAAAGCTATCCACACACCGCCAGAAACCGATCCGCCTTGCCCGCTTACTCGCGTGCAATTCGCCAATTGCGCGCCAGCCACAGCGCTTTCTTGCTCTGGCAAGGCATTGTGCGGCGACTCGAAGTGATCGACCACGACGTCGTTGTATTCAGTTCTTAGCATATTCTTTACTGTCCAGGGCTTAATCGAGGCATACGCTAAAGGCTCGCAACCGACGCACTTCCCGTGCAATGAGTTCGACGGCACGATCGACGTCTTGTTCCGTGGTATATCGCCCAAAACTGAAGCGAATTGAGCTTTGAGCCAACTGGTCAGATCGCCCCAGCGCGCGAAGCACGTACGATGACTCCTGCGACGCCGAGTTACAGGCTGAGCCACTGGAGACCGCTAGCTCACGCAAGGCAAACAGCAAACTCTCACCTTCTATGCGGTCGAAACTGACGTTTACAATAGACGGAACGCATTGATC
The DNA here is from genome assembly GCA_003228965.1 of Gammaproteobacteria bacterium. GTDB lineage: Bacteria > Pseudomonadota > Gammaproteobacteria > Steroidobacterales > SZUA-146 > SZUA-146. The sequence goes on along the minus strand of QIGP01000222.1, from coordinate 250 downwards.
GACAGCCCCGTTCACGTGCAAGCCGCCCAACGGCAACAGGTTTGATAGCAAACGCTCGCGCAGTTTGCCAACGCGAAGGTGCTCAGTTTCGAGCAGAGTTCCTGCAAGCGCAAAGGCCTCACCCATGCCAACAATTTGATGTGTAGCCAGCGTGCCTGAGCGCAGACCATTCTCGTGCCCTCCTCCATGAATCAGTGGCTCGATCAAAGTACGTGAATGACTGTTTACATACAGCGCGCCAACGCCTTTG
>QIGP01000347.1 GCA_003228965.1 Gammaproteobacteria bacterium | reverse complement strand
ACAAAACCATTCTTTTTTATATTTTTGATGCAACGTACACCGGCACGGTGACAGCAACGGTAATTGTGGTCTCGGTCATGCGTTTGATATTGACAGTAACCTGGTGAACATCAGCATTGCAGGATGTTACGTTCAGCGTGCCTCAAAATGGAGCAACGTTAATCCGGCTCATCAAGACAATGGCATCACAAAATATGAGATTAATTGTTGCACTTTACATACGTGTAAACATCGCAACCTTGTTCGGTGAGTCGCTAATGATTTTTCTTGATGACGAACGTGCACGTGACGTGCGTGACAATGCGGAAATGTTTAGACTCTGCGAAGAGAAGAACGCGAATTAGAGAGAGTCTACTTAGTAGTGTTCACGTCAGGGCATCTAACCGTGCGACCACTATTAAAATCTGGAATGATCATGTCGCGCGAGTGGAAGTCGATGCTGCTACGCTGATTAGAATGTTTTCCTGTCGAGGAAAAACTCTTTGCACATCCGGTAGTTAGGAGTACGGCGGCGAGGCCTAATGCTAGCAATTTAAGTGTCATGGAATTCTTTGACAACGTTATTGTCGTTTCGTTCAGGGAGCTTCAAAAGAGGAGTCGCTGTCGGGAATGCGGTGTTCTTCGTTAAACCAATCGCCGAGATCGATGAGTTGGCAACGTTCACTGCAAAACGGCCGGAAAGCATTCGCCTCGCTAAACTCGGCGGGCGCTTTGCAGTTGGGACAAGGAACGAGTTTTGTCGAGCTCACATTAGCCACAACAAGTTAACAAAAAAGGCACGTCGTCAGTGCATTGAGAAGGACGACTATCGACATCTTCGAATTCGTAAAAGCGCACAGTAAAGCGATGTGCACTACCGCTGATTTCGGGGAACAAGTTTGTTCGGTTTGGTAACGTTACGCGTAACATCTGGCAACTAATGCCGCGACCCAAAACGTGTTGGTACATTCCATTGCGCGCAAGTTCTTCTTTGGGCCCGTTGCTTTCGCGTAGCAACCAAAGTACACGATCGACGCCGTCTTGAAGAGGCGACAATGTCGTCATCCAGGACTCGTAATCTTTTTTGCGTTGTTCGAGTGGTAATCCCAACCAATGTTTATAGTCGGGTAAATCAAACTCACACGTGCCACCAGGAATCGCACTGCGATGTTTGATGGCGTTTAAAAACATGCTTTCACGCAGTGTACTGGTGGCACTTGCGTGACTCGTGTCCAGACGAGTGCGTAATTTGCCGAGATCGATCAGTAGCGCATCCAGGCGCGAAGAATCGACGCCTGGCTGGCTGGCGTATTTTTTAAAGTCGGCGGTCAATCGCTCAAGTTCTTTGATGATTTCCTGACGTATGTCGCCACGCCCGAGAATGGCCAGAATGTCGAGCAAGCTCGATACTGTGGCGCGCCCATCCCAAGCCGAGTCTCCCTGGGCGTGGTGAGCTGTTTGTTTGAATAGAAAATCAAGTCGCAGAAACGTGCGTAGCCGCTCGTTAAGTGGTTGTTCGTACGTAACGCTATTCGCCGCTGACAGCGTTGCTTGGATTTCGGCTGTTGACCGCATGTGTATGGGTTTCGCTATTAATAGTTGGTGCAGGTTTAACCCTATGATTACCGTAGTATACGACAATTGAACCGGCTCAACTACTAGCTCAGTGGTGGGTATTTATTTAGTGTTTTTTGTAAACGTCCGCTCAAGGTAACACTTATGTAGTTGATACACTTGTGGAGTCAAGGCCTCAGGTAACCCGTTGTTGTCGATGACGTCGTCCGCCGCTTCCAGACGTTTGTCGCGACTAGTTTGCGCGTTGATAATACGCAGCGCGCTTTCGCGTGTTTCGTGGTCGCGGTCGCAGAGTCGACTAATTTGTGTTTCAAGCGTGCAGTCCACAATTAAAATACGATCGAGATGGTCGGGCCACTGCCCTTCTACCAAGAGTGGGATATCGAGTAAATGATAGGGCCCCGGTGCATCTTTGCTGCGTTGAAGCATTCGTTCGCCGATCATCGGGTGGAGTAGGGCGTTTAGCTGAGATTTTTTGTCGTGATCGGAGAATATTATATTTCTCAAAGACTTACGATCCAAGGTGTTGTCGGCCAACAGGACTTTTGCGCCGAAAATATCGACAATTCCGGACAGGCCGGGCGTACCTGGGAGTACCACTTCACGGGCGATTAAGTCGGCGTCGACTACCGTAATACCAAGGTCAACAAACAGCTGAGCGACTGTGGACTTGCCGCTTGCGATACCGCCTGACAATCCAATGCTGTAACTCACGGGAGCCTAGTCCAGTCCGGTAAATTTCTTGTAGGCGCTCAAGAGGGGTTCACCATAGAGCAAAGCGACCCAGCCTGCGGCCGCCAGATAGGGGCCAAATGGAATGGGTATTTCGCGCCCGTGTTTGGTAAATACAATCAGACTAATTCCTATGGTGGCGCCGACGACCGCTGACAAGAGAATCACCATAGGCAGGTAAACCCAGCCAAGCCAGGCGCCCAGTACGGCGAGTAGCTTGAAGTCGCCGTAGCCCATGCCTTCCTTTCCGGTGGCGAGCTTGAACAGCCAGTACACCGACCACAGGCTCAAGTAGCCCGCAACGGCACCAATGATGGCGTTGGACGGTGAAACAAAGAGCATTTCGGCCGGAATGGACTGATGGTTTAGCGACAGTAGTAGTCCGAGCCACAACAGTGGCTGGGTAATGCTGTCGGGCAGTAGTTGGGTGTCGAAATCGATGCCACTAAGGGCAATTAGTGCCCAGGTGAGCGCAATGGCGGCCAACGCCTCGAGGCCTGCGCCAAAACGCCACGCTACCACGGCTGTAGCCACGCCCGTCAGCAGTTCTACAAAAGGATAGCGCGCCGAAATGGGGGCCTTACAACCCGAGCACTTACCGCGTAGCGCCAGGTAGCTCAGTACAGGAATGTTTTCCAGGGCCGTAATTTGATGTTCGCATTTGGGGCAGGCAGAACGCGGCACCACAAGGGTGTATTTTGGAAGTTCGGGTGGGGGTTTGCCATTAAGTTCGGCGCACTCGGCTTGCCAGCCTCGTTGCATCATGATGGGCAAACGGTGAATAACGACATTGAGAAAGCTGCCGACCAGCAATCCGAACAATCCTGCAATCACGATAAACGTTGCGGGACTGGCCTGCATCAATTCAAGCATAGGTGAGTCTCTTGAGTTTGAGCTAGTCGCTGTTTAGCTGACCACCGCACCCATTTTGAAAATGGGCAGATACATGGCAACCACGAGTCCACCAACGAGTACCCCGAGAATGGACATGATCAGTGGCTCTAGCAAGCTGCTCATGCTGTCTACCAGGTTATCCACTTCGGCTTCATAGAAGTCGGCAACTTTGCCGGACATTTCGTCCAGTGAACCCGACTCCTCACCAATGGCGATCATTTGCGTCACCATATTCGGGAACAGTTCGGTGTCTTGCATGGCGCGCTGAAGGCGTTGGCCCGTCGATACTTCGTCGCGTATCTGATAGGTCGCAGTTTCGTAAACGATGTTACCGGTTGCGCCCGCGACAGAGTCCATCGCTTCAACCAACGGCACACCGGCGGCGAACATTGTAGACAGAGTTCGTGCAAAGCGAGCGATGGCGGCTTTGTTAAGAATTTGTCCGACGATCGGCAGTTTCAGCGACACACGATCGAGGAAGTGGCGGAATTTTCTTGAGCGTTTTTTAAAGTTGATAAACGCGAACACAAAAGCAACGATGCCTATTACGATCAGCCAGCCCTTGGTCCGTACAAAGAGCGACATGTCGATTACCTTTTGGGTAAACGAAGGCAAGTCGGCACCGAATCCGGAAAAGAGGCTTTCAAACTGGGGAATAACGAAGATTAACAAGATCGTAGTAACGATGATGGCCACCATGACCACAGCGGCCGGGTAGAACAGCGCTTTTTTGATCTTGGCTTTAATGGCTTCGGTTTTTTCTTTGTACGTGGCTATCTTGTCGAGAAGGGATTCGAGAGCACCGGCTTGTTCACCGGCGCCTACCAGGTTTACGAACAGGTCGTCAAAATGCAGTGGATGACGCGCCAAGCTGTCGGCCAGGCTTGTGCCGCCTTCGACACTGGTCTTAATGCTGAGAACGAGCTCTTGCATGGCGCGGTTTTCGTGGCCGTTGCCGATGATTTCGAACGACTGCACCAGAGGCACACCCGACGACATCATGGTGGCGAGTTGGCGACTGAAAATAGCAATGTCGGTAGTGGTGACTTTGCCACCTTTAAAAAGATTTGATTGTTTCCTGATTTTGACAGGCACAAGGCCCTGGCGGCGCATCTCTGAACGCACCGCGGCCTCGCTGGCAGCGACCAATTTGCCTTTGACGCGTTTACCGCGTCGATCGGTGCCTTCCCAGGAAAACGGAAATTGCTTTGCTGCTGCTGAATCTGACATATATAAGTGCCTTTAAATCTCTTGCAAATGCGTGACGGAGACTAGTGCTCGAGTGTAACGCGGTTAATTTCTTCAAGACTGGTAATGCCGGCCTTCACTTTTTCCAGGGCGGCTCTGCGTAAATCCCAAATGCCTTCCTCGTCGCTTTGGTCGGCAATTTGCTGCGCGTTGCCACCTTCCATGATAATGCGACCCATTATGTCTGACACTTCCATGACCTGATAGATGCCCACCCGACCCTTGTATCCTTCCGAACACTGGTTGCATCCGACTGGGCTGTTAATGGTCATGCCTCCATCAACTTCGGCTTCGGAAAAGCCCTCTTTCAAGAGTGCTTCGCGTGGAATTTCTTTCGACTCTCTACAGTTGTTGCACAGTCGTCGCGCCAGGCGCTGGGCAATAATCAAACTAACTGACGTTGCAATGGCGTAGGGTTTAACGCCCATGTCGATAAGACGCGTTAACGTCTTGGGTGCATCGTTGGTGTGGAGTGTGGACAAAACCAGGTGACCTGTTTGCGCGGCCTTGATGGCAATCTCGGCCGTTTCAAGGTCACGAATCTCGCCGACCATGATGACGTCGGGATCCTGGCGCAAAAAGGCTTTCAGCGCAGACGAGAAAGTGAGACCAACTTTGTTGTTCACATTCACCTGGTTAATGCCCGGTAAATTGATCTCAGCCGGATCTTCCGCCGTTGAAATATTACGATCTTCGGTGTTCAAAATGTTCAGACCGGTGTACAACGACACGGTCTTACCGCTGCCGGTAGGGCCTGTTACCAGGATCATACCGTACGGTTTGGACAGATTGTCCATATAGATTTTTTTCTGAAACGGTTCGTAACCCAGGGCGTCGATGCCAAGCTTCGCACTGCTCGGATCGAGAATACGCATAACGATCTTTTCGCCGAACAACGTCGGGCATGTGCTGACACGAAAATCGATAGAGCGATTTCTCGACAACCTCATTTTGATGCGGCCATCTTGAGGTACGCGCCGTTCAGCGATATCAAGGCGCGCCATTACTTTAATTCGGGCACAAATTTTAGTGGCAAGCCCAACGGGTGGAGTTGCGACTTCTTTCAGGATGCCATCCAGACGTGTGCGTATGCGAAACAATTTTTCGTAGGGTTCAAAGTGTACGTCGGAAGCGCCTTTTTTAATCGCGTCCAGTAATACCTTGTTAACAAAACGAACCACCGGCGCGTCGTCGACGTCGTCGCGTGTGATGCCGTCTTCGACTTTTTCATCACCACCACTAACTTCGAGGTTTTCAAGGTCGAAGTCGTCGTCGGCGAACGTATCAAATGAGTTTGAGTCGAGTGCTTCTATTGCAGTAGTGACTCGTTCCATGAGCTTGTCGTCTTCTACAACGACGGCTTCAACGGAGTAACCGGTGGCGAATTTAATTTCGTCAACGGCTTGTAAATCGGTGGGATCGGAAACCGCGACAAAAAGTTTCTTGCCGCGCAAACTTAAAGGCAGCACGCGGTGTTTGTTAAGCAGTTTTTCGCTGACCAGCTTCACCACATCCATGTCGACGTGCATGGCGGCAAGATCCAGCACCGCTACACCGAACTCGCTCGACGCAGCTAGTGCGATGTCTCGTGCACTTGCGATTTTGTTTTCTACCAGATGGTTAACCAGTGAAAGCTTGCTTTTGCGTGCCGCAACTTTCGCCTCCATGGCGACCTCTTCGCTGAGGATTCCATCCTGCACAAGTCTTCGTGGTAATCCACTTAACGTTGCTTTGGTTGCTGTAACGGCCATGAACTTCCTGTGTGGTTAGATGCTGGTAGTGCTTTGTGTCGAAAGCCCTTGATAGTAACCAATATTACTTAGGAAATGGGGCTTATGACAAAGTATCTTAGCAACTTTGTATTTGTCCTTCCGTGCGTACATCACAGTTGTGCTCGAAAAGTTTCATGGTGTGTTTTGCTTGAGCATATTGTGCGCTGCACAATTAATGAGGCAGATCTTAGTGACCGAATTTGGTGCAATAAAACCGCTATCTTCATGCAAACCGGGAAAGCTTCATCTACGTCAGGTTGACGTCTTCGTCGGACCGAGGCTACTGATCATGTTAGGTAGAGTCGGCGAGCCACTGGCCTGCGATAAATTGACGCTGCCGTTCGATGCGGGCGCCACCATTTCTAGCAACTGCTTGACTCGACCTTGGGCGCTGATCCTAGGGAATGCAGGCAGCAGGTGCAAAGCGTTGAGGAAAGGTGCCCACTTGGCAACTCCACCTGAGTCCGGTGGGGCCGCTTCCTACTGCTACCCGCGTACCGACAAGGCTTACCGTACCGATAGCAAAGCCCGCGGCCATTTCGCCAAGAGTGTACGTCAGGGTTATTTGCGGGGTGGTCCCGTAGGTGACTGTCGCATCGGCGGTGAAAAAATCGCTGCGATCAGCGGACAGACTTACGCCTATATCGACAGGATTTGTCGGCGGTGTGGACGACAGCTGAAAGTGCTCACTAAACCGACGTTGATCGTCCCGTGAAAGAATCATGAACTCTGACACCTGGGCGCGAGTAACGTAATCTTGATAGGCCGGAATGGCCAGTGAGGCGAGAATGCCGATAATAGCAACGACAATCATTAACTCAATCAGAGTGAATCCGCGATTTCGGGTGTGGCTGGCTTGGTGCATGTTCGGGTCCTTAACTTTCCGTTGTCCAAAGTACCCGTTATGCTGACTCTGACCCCCCCAGGCCTGGTGTGAGCTACATGTTTCAATCAGATTGACCATTCTGGTTGTTACCGTTTCAGAATATCTGAGCTCGATGTTCTGTGTTTCGTCTTACTGGCTTGGCTTTCTACCTAGTATAAAAAAAGGCGGCTGATCTACTGTGACCAACCGCCCATTTTGGGTTCCTTAAGCTTCTAAGGTCGCCGATTTATGCCGTTGTAGCCTTAAGGCTTACAAGACGATGGCAGGAACTTAACTGGAATACCGTCTGTACCTGTGCCAGGCAAGCATATGAATTTGAACACGGTTACAGTACCAGCGGTTAGATCAGCTACACTAGGTGGTTCGAATGTAACAGTTTTGCCAGCAATAGCAGCGCCAACTGGTTTCATAGGAGCGACTGGAGGGTTAGCAGCCATCGTAGCTGTAATAATGCCATCTACTGGATTTACAAGAAACGAAGCGTATTGGCCAATAACCGGAGCGGTGAGGTTAAGTTCAGTAAGCTGAAGGGCAGTTGGGTAGGTGCCGTTGGTTTGAGCAAATTCAGCAAGGGCTGTTTTTGCACCAGAAACCAGAGTCATCGCTTCGCCAACTTGAGCGCGCTGGGTGTAATCCTGGTAAGCAGGAATTGCGATTGCGGCGAGAATGCCGATAATGGCAACAACAATCATAAGTTCGATGAGGGTAAAACCCTTTTGTACAGTTTTCATTTAATTTGTCTCCAAGACATCGTCAAAAGTTAGGGCCAGGGGAATGACCGTGGCTGCACTGAATAATGCAAGGCACGTGCCAACTATTTGACTGTTCTTGCAAGCTTTTGATATATAAGAATAATAAAGTATTTACACAAATTTTGACATCGATCTAGCCGTCGAATATCGGTGATAATTAGCCGCTCATCGTCACAAAGTGACAATATTCGTCACCCACTATTGTCAGTCGCCGTCCAGATAAGTCAAATGTGCTGAAATCGTTCGAAATTCGTCAAGTATCGATGTCGAGTTTCTTGATCCGGTACCTGAGCTGGCGAAAACTCATGCCAAGCAGCTCGGCCGCTTTTGTTTTGTTGTGTTTGGTTTGTGCCAGCGCGTCGAGGATGGCCTGTCGCTCAACGTCGCCCAGTTTGTCTTGAAGGTTGTCTGCGGCGATCACGCTGCTATCAGAGGAGCGCAGCAATAAATCGGACTCGGCTATGCTCTGGTCGTTACACAATGTCGCTGCGCGTTCCAGAATATTCTCAAGTTCCCGCACGTTGCCAGGAAACGCGTAGCGACGGAGCACTTCTATTGCCTCTGGATCGAGCGTCAGTTTCGGCTTGTCCATTTGAGTGGCCAGGCGTTTTAAAACGAAGTCGGTTAGTAGCATGACATCATTGCCTCTGTCTCGCAGTGGCGGTACGGAGAGTTCGATGAAGTTAATGCGGTAATAAAGATCTTCGCGAAAACGGCCGTCTTCAACCAGTTTTGCCAGGTTCCTGTGGGTCGCGCTGACAATACGAACGTCTACAGGTATTTCGTGGTTTTCACCCACCGGGCGAATGCTCTTCTCCTGAACGACACGAAGCAGTTTTACCTGCATGTGAAGCGGGAGATCGGCAATTTCGTCCAAAAACAAAGTGCCGCCTTCGGCGCTGCGTATGACCCCTTGCTTGTCCTCAACGGCTCCCGTGAAGCTTCCTTTCTTATGTCCAAATAGCTCACTTTCCATGAGTTCGCCTGGAATGGCGCCGCAGTTGATCGCTACAAAGGGCGCTTGAGCACGCGGTCCGCTGTCGTGCACGCTTCGTGCAACGAGTTCTTTACCCGTACCTGACTCACCGCGAATGTGTACGGGTGCCTGACTGCGAGCCACTTTGGCAATCATTTCACGCACTCGCACCATAGTGGCGGATTGTCCAAGTAATTTGCCGTGTGGCAAACGGCTGGCAGATTCCGGCGCGTTTACCGGCTCAAGTTTAAGTGCGGTGTTGATTAGTTTTCGCAGCATGCTCAAATTGACGGGTTTTGACACAAAGTCGAATGCGCCAAGTTTCAGGGCCTTTACGGCGGTTTCCATGTTGCCGTGTGCGGTAATCACTGCTACGGGCACGTCAGGTTTGTTTTTTGTGAGCCACTCGACAACGTCAAGGCCTGTGCCGTCGGGTAGACGCATGTCAGTAAGGCACACGTCGAAGTGATTTTTCTCAAGCGCTCGAATGCCGCTCGCCACGTCGTTAACCGCACGGCTATCGATATCCATGCGTGAAAGCGTAATGGTGAGCAGTGCGCAAATGTCTGGCTCGTCATCAATGATCAGTGCGACGGGTTTACTCATAAATACTGAAGCTCTCTTGTGTCAACGTGAGGCGCCTGTTAAACGGTGCAGCGGCATTATGTAACCCAGCGCTCGGGGTCGGAAAACACCATGCGAAATCGACTTCCGCCTTCATTGCGACGTTCGTAACCAAGTGTTGCGCGGTTGCACTCGCACAGTTCACGGGCAATAAACAACCCAAGACCAGTGCCGTCGGCGGCGTTCGTGAAAAAGGGTTCGAACACATGCTCCACTTTATCGTCACTAATGCCCGGTCCTCGATCTTTCACTTCCAGAAAGGGACGCTGATTGCCGTGTAGTCGACCGGAGGCAATGACAAACCCTTCACCGGAAGGGCCGCGCCCGTATCGGCTGGCATTTTCGCATAAATTCCACATGACCTGCTGAAGGTGGCCAGGATCGACGCGTACCTGAAGAGCGGCTTCACTATGTTCAAACTGGATGGACACGTCGCTCGACTGTGGCTGGTAGTCTTCGATAAATTCTTCAAGCCAGCCGTTGAGTTCAATTTTTTGCGGTCGGGTGTGATCTCTACGCGAAAACCGCAGCACGCTGTCAATGATGTCGCTGACGCGGTGGCAGTGGTTGTTGATTATGTCGGTCAGCCGCTTGTTGTCGGCGTCAATGCCAGGCGCTTCCGACAGGAGCTGGCTGGCGTGACTGATGGCTCCGACCGGGTTGCGAATTTCGTGCGCGATACTCGCGCTAAGTCTTCCCAGCGCAGCCAGTTTGGACTGCTGCACGCGTTCGGACAGCTCGGACGTATTTTCCAAAAAGATATTCGTTGGCGAAGGTGTATGTTCGCCAATGGGAGCGAAGTGAGGTGTGAGTACGGTGGAGCCGTCAGCAGCGCGCATGCTGCCAAATGCCGCGGCCACGCCTGGAACATTTTCTCGCCAGGCCAGAGTTAGCCGGTTGAGCTCGGGCGACAACTCGCCAAGCGGCCTGCCGCTCGATTCGTAAGAGACCCCCAGCAGGCTGGCGGCAGACTGGTTAATAAGACGTACGCGATCTTGTTCATCGATGACTACGATGCTTTCGCGCAGGTGACGAATAATGTAACGGTTAAGTTCGTTGAGGTTGGCAAGGTCCACACCGCGCTGCGCGGCAAGCTGCTCTGACTCTCTTAAACGGCGAGCGAGCGGATAAGCGGCCACCGCAATCAGGAAAATGGTCGCACCGAGCGCACCGGCCGGAGTGAAGTCCGCAAGTTCCGTCACATCTTCGTAACGTGATACCAGTTGCTCAAACAATATAGCCAGCGCGCCAAGCGCGGCGAAGACCAATGCCGCTTTTCGAGGCAAGGCCATGGCGGTAGCGCCCACAGACACTATAAGGAGGTTGCCGATTCCGCTTTGAATGCCACCGCTTGCATGCAGCAGCAGGCTGATGGCAAAAATATCCACCAGCAGCATCCACTGAAGCTGGGCGACAGCGCGAGGTTTGCCTTGCTGCAT